>DAINNQ010000056.1:0-11123 GCA_036735825.1 Alteromonadaceae bacterium
GATGGTATGCTCATTTCGCCTCTTCTCGATAAACACTTTTGTGTGACATAATATGTCAACAAGTAAGAAATAACAAACTTTCTCGTATTGAGTTAATTGAGCGTATTGATGTTCACTATTTTTTGGTGCGCAATAAATTCGGAAAAAACACAATAAATCGAAAAAAATTTCATTTATTGCACTATAGCACTGGTTTTTCAGACAATAATAAGTGTAGTATGGTTTTAATGCTTTAACCTTATAGAAAATAAAAGATTTAAAATGAAAAAACTTGATGATATTGACCTGCGCATACTGACCATACTCTTCGAAAATGCCGATATAACAAATAAAGAACTAGCGGCTCAAATTGGTATCGCGCCGTCAACCTGTTTAGAGCGGGTTAAACGTATGAAGTCTAACGGTATTATTAAAGGTGCATTTGTCGATATCAACTTTAAAAGTATTGGTGGAAATATAGAAGCGATCGCTGCTATTCGCTTACAACCTTATTCAGAAGAAATCGTCAATCAGTTGCGCAATGACCTTCTTAAGTTGCCAGAAATTGTTAGCTTATATCATATGGGCGGAAGCTATGATTACTTTATTCACATGTCAGTAAAAGATAGTGAACACTTACGTCAGTTCGTCTTCAATGCTATAACATCACGAGATGAAGTTACCACCGTTGAAACGTCATTGATATTTGAGCATAGCCGCAGTGGGGTTTTACCGAACTTTGAAGATGATTAACAGTAAATAAATCAAAATACAAAAAAGCACCATTTAACATTTGGTGCTTTTTTATATATCAACGTTTCTTAAATGCTAGTGTTGGCTTGAGGAAAAGTCTTGTGTCTCATAATAAAGTGGCTTCATCGTCCCACAATTCGAAAATTTATATTGTAGTTCTGATTGCATAGGCACCGCTGAAGATGTTCCAAATTTAGATAAACAACTCGCTTCTAAATCGATATGAATAAGGTGATCAAAACTCGGCGATTTTTGAATACGGTGAATATAAATACGATTATTTTTACTCAATTTAACGACATCGTATTCTTGTGTTTTTGATGATTCTTGAATATCAGAAAAGTCTCTAACATAAAGTAATTTAGCGAAACTTAACGGGATATTTTCATAAACGAGCATACCATCTCGTTCGTAATGCCCCATATAAATATCTGCCATTATTGTCATTTTTTCACCACGCATTAGACGTTGTAAATTAAATGGCTGAGGCTTGATAGTCACCAACTCATTATCACGTACTAACTGAAGTAAAGAGAGATCTTTATTCTCCAATTTATATAACACTTGAACATCGTGAGGCTTATGATAAAGCGGTAAATGTGAGGCATAAATGGATGAAGTATGACTCACTAATACCATGCCATGAACGCCCATATATGCTGGATCTATCGGAGGTAATTCAGTAACTTCTTCATTAGCAAACACATTATATTGGGCAAATAAAATAATGAATAACAATATAATTTTTTTCATGAATACAACTATAAAATAAATGAAATAACAAAAATGATGAAGTAAGTATATAACAGATTTAAAACACTAAAAAAGCCATGCGAAAATTATTTCGTATGGCTTTTCTTAGTTAATGAATTTTCAAAGAATTAACTCTTTAAGTCATCAAAAAATTGTTTAACACTATCGAAAAATCCTGTTTCTTTCGGACGATGTTTGGTGTGGTTTTTACCCATTTTTTCTTCTAACTGGCGTAATAAGTCAGCTTGATCACCAGATAAATTAACCGGCGTTTCAATCACAGCCTTACACATTAAATCACCAACCGTATGACTACGCACTGATTTAACACCTTTGCCACGTAACCTAAACATTTTACCTGTTTGCGTTTCCTTAGGCACCTTAAGCTTCACTTTACCTTCAAGCGTTGGCACTTCAATTTCACCGCCTAATGCTGCGGTTGTGAAACTGATCGGCACTTCACAAAATAAATTATTTTCATCACGCACAAAGATATGATGATCTTTCACATGCACTTGCACATATAAATCACCAGCTGGAGCTCCGTGCTCACCAGCTTCACCTTCACCAGTTAAGCGAATTCTGTCGCCAGTATCAACACCTGCTGGTATTTTAGCGTTAAGGGTTTTGGTTTTCTCTACACGGCCTTGACCACGACATGAAGTACAAGGGTCTGAAATAACTTTTCCTTTACCCGCACATGTTGGACAAGTTTGTTGTACAGCAAACAATCCTTGACGCATTTGCACCTGACCATGACCATGACAAGTTGAACATGTTTTCGCACTGGTACCTTTTTTCGCACCTGAGCCACCACATGGATCACAACTGACATAAGTTGGTACTTTTATTTCAACGGATTTACCTCTAACAGCCTCTTCTAAAGACATTTCAAGGTTATAGCGAAGATCACTGCCTCGACGTTGACGAGATTGACCACCACCGCGACGACCACCGCCGAAGATGTCTCCAAAGATATCACCAAACGCATCACCAAAATCAGCGCCGCCACCAAAGCCGCCACCGCCGCCCATACCACCTTGTTCAAAAGCCGCATGTCCGTATTGATCATAAGCAGCACGCTTTTGATCATTGGTTAAAATTTCATAAGCTTCTTTAATTTCTTTAAAGGTTTCTTCTTTAGCTTTATCACCTTGTGTTCTATCCGGGTGATATTTCATCGCCAAACGTTTATAAGCTTTTTTAATTTCTCGCTCACCAGCGTCTCTTTCAACACCTAGCGTTTCATAATAATCGCGTTTAGACATAGCTCTCTTTACTTCACATCTATTGATACTAATTTTCTTAGTAACTATACCTATTGATTAAATCACACAGGCTAACCACTATGAAAATTAGTACTTTGTATTTCATTGTTATTGACAGAGTAAAGCGCCGATAATTATCGACGCTTTTCATCTATTTAAATTGGCAATTGCTTATTAATATCAATCGATGAAAGGCAACTTAGCCTGACATTCGATTGACAAAAACATTACCAAAAGCGACTATTTGTCGTCTTTAACTTCTTCAAACTCAGCATCAACCACATCGTCAGCATCTGCAGATTTTGACGCTTCTGGTGCTTCACCACTTTGTGCTTGCGCTTTTGCTTGAGCAATTTCCATTAACTTCGCTGACGCTTCAATTACTGCTTGAGATTTAGCTTCGATTTCTTCTTTGCTTTCACTCTTAATTGATTTTTCAAGCTCTGTTAATGCGGCTTCAATTTTCTCTTTGTCTTCGCTTGGTAAATCATCACCTGCTTCAGTAATTTGTGTACGAGTAGCATGTAACAAGCCATCAGCTTGGTTACGTGCAGACACTAATTCTTCAAACTTAGCATCAGCATCAGCATTCGCTTCAGCGTCACGTACCATTTGTTCTACTTCTTCATCAGATAAACCAGAAGAGGCTTTGATAGTGATTTTTTGCTCTTTACCTGTTTTCTTATCTTTTGCAGAAACATGTAAAATACCATCAGCATCAATATCAAATGTTACTTCGATTTGTGGCATACCGCGTGGCGCTGCATCAATACCTTCAAGGTTAAATTGACCTAAAGATTTGTTCGCAGATGCTTGCTTACGCTCACCTTGAATAACATGAACGGTTACTGCCGCTTGATTATCTTCAGCCGTTGAGAACGTTTGAGACTGTTTAGTTGGGATTGTGGTGTTTTTGTCGATAACTTTCGTCATCACGCCACCCATAGTTTCAATACCTAATGATAAAGGCGTTACGTCTAATAACAATACGTCAGTAACATCACCAGATAGTACACCCGCTTGCACAGCAGCACCAAAAGCAACAGCTTCATCAGGGTTTACGTCTTTACGTGGTTCTTTACCAAAAAATTCCGTTACTGTTTTTTGTACTAATGGCATACGTGTTTGACCACCAACCATAATAACATCAGTAATATCAGACGTTGATAAGTCAGCATCAGCTAAAGCAGTTTTTAACGGCTCTAATGTAGCTTTAACCATGTCTTCTACGAGTGATTCTAATTTCGCACGAGTAACTTTAATGTTTAAATGCTTAGGACCAGAAGCGTCAGCAGTTACATAAGGTAAGTTAACGTCAGTTTGTTGTGCAGAAGAAAGTTCACATTTTGCTTTTTCAGCCGCTTCTTTTAAACGCTGCATAGCTAATGGATCTTTTGTTAAATCCATACCTGAATCTTTCTTAAATTCTGCTACCAAGTAGTTGATTAAACGGTTATCAAAATCTTCACCACCTAGGTGAGTATCACCATTAGTTGCTAATACTTCGAAGGTATGCTCGCCTTCAACTTCATCAATTTCAATGATAGAAATATCGAATGTACCACCACCTAAATCATAAACAGCAATAGTGCGCTCGCCTTTTTGCTTGTCCATACCGTAAGCTAATGCAGCAGCTGTAGGCTCGTTGATAATACGTTTAACATCTAAACCCGCAATACGGCCAGCATCTTTAGTTGCTTGACGTTGTGAATCGTTAAAATATGCAGGTACTGTAATAACCGCTTCAGTTACTTCTTCACCTAAGAAGTCTTCAGCTGTTTTTTTCATTTTTTTCAAAACTTCAGCAGAAACTTGTGGTGGCGCCATTTTTACGCCTTTCGCTTCTACCCATGCATCGCCGTTATCAGCTTTTACGATACCAAAAGGCATGATACTGATATCGCGTTGCACTTCTTTATCTTCAAATCGACGACCGATTAAACGCTTAATCGCGAATAAGGTGTTTTTTGGATTTGTCACTGATTGACGTTTAGCTGGTTGACCAACTAACGTTTCACCTTCTGCTGTATATGCTATGATTGAAGGGGTTGTGCGATCGCCTTCTGCATTTTCAATTACACGAACTTTGTCGCCGTCTAGAACAGCTACACATGAGTTAGTTGTCCCTAGGTCAATACCAATAATTTTGCCCATCTTGAGGATCTCCGAATACAAAATAATAATAAAATCTGTTGATGAACATTAAACTGGGGGCGTGAAAATCGTTTTCAACTGTTAAATGATAAAAAAGTTAAAAAATATTACTTTTTATTTAAAAAAATTTTGTGCAAAAATTCCTAAATAATTTTTAACGGCAATCATATTATTGACCTTTAAAAGACAATAATTTTTATTAGGTTTTTTCAGCGTTCAAAAACACAAAAGCCAAGCTTATGCTTGGCTTTCAATTTAAAACACTTTAGTTAAAACTAAAATTAGGCTTCTGTGTCTACTGCCGGAGCAGCTGTTGATACCATAACCATTGCTGGGCGAATTAAACGACCATTTAATTCGTACCCTTTTTGCATAACAGCAATAACGGTATTAGGGGCAACACCTTCAACTTCTTGCATTGACATTGCTTGATGTAATTCAGGGTTGAATGGTTGATCTTGCGGATCAATTGATTGAACACCAAACTTTTCTAAACCTGACAATAACCCTTGTAAAGTTAAGTCCATACCTTCATAAGTCGCTTTTTGAGATTCATCATTAGCGTCAATTGTTGCTAAACCACGTTCTAAATTATCAACAACGGTGATCATTTCAGCCGCAAATTTTTCTAAAGCAAATTTATGTGCTTTTTCAACATCTTGTGCAGCTCGACGGCGAACGTTATCAACTTCAGCTTTAGCTCGAATAACAGAATCTTTTTGATCTGCAACCGTTGATTGGGCTGCAGACAATGCCAATTCTAATTCGTTGATTTTTTCTTGTTCAGCACTAATATTCTTTGTTGCGGCATCAAATTGAACTTCCACTTGCTCTTCTGCTTCACCAATAATTTCAGCAGCTAATGCCTCTGCTGCTATTTCTTCAGCACTCTTATTCTCTGTAGACTTGTTAGTCATGAAAAACTCCAAGATATATCGTAAATAGACGATCAATAAAAATAATAATGATGCTAATTATGGGGATTTGTTTCTGTGATTCAAGAATAAATGACAATGATTTGTAAAAAAGTGAACTTTACAATAACGATAAATACAGCGAAACTATTGTAATTAGTGATAATTCAGCTTTTCTGTGACTATGAGTAATTTATATAAAACGATTGGATTAATCGGTAAACCTAATCATAAAGGAGCCAAAGCGACGATCAATGCGCTTTATCAATACCTGAATGAACAAAATTATCAAGTCCTCATAGAGAGCACAGTTGCAACATCGCTCGATATAGAAAACCTGGCTATTAGAAGTTTGGTTGACATTGGCGAGCAAGCAGATCTCGCCATTGTAGTAGGTGGTGATGGCTACATGCTTGGCGCTGCTCGTGTATTATCATGCTTTAATATCGGTGTCATAGGTGTAAACCGTGGAAACCTCGGCTTTTTAACAGACTTATCACCAACAGATTTTATTGAACCTCTATCAGAAATATTGGCAGGAAAATCTCATTCAGAACAACGCTTTATTATTGAAGCAGAAGTTTATCGACACGGAAAACTGAAAAGCTCAAACAGTGCAGTAAATGAGGCTGTTTTACATGCGGGTAAAGTAGCTAGCATGATTGAATTTGAAGTTTATATTGATAACAGCTTTATGTTTAGTCAACGTTCTGACGGCTTAATTGTTTCAACGCCAACAGGATCAACGGCGTATTCTATGTCAGCTGGCGGGCCGATTTTAACACCAAACCTAAATGCATTATCGCTTGTACCAATGTTTCCTCATACGTTAACAGCACGGCCGATAGTGGTAGATGGCAACAGCGAAATAAAATTAATTCTCGCCAACGAAAACTATGAAAACTTACAAGTTAGCTGTGACGGACATGTTATTTTGGCTGTAATGCCAGGAGATGAAGTGATCATCCGTAAAAGCGAAAACACCATAAGACTTATTCATCCGCTTGATCACAGCTATTTTAATGTTTTACGTAACAAGCTCAGTTGGGGAAATAAACTGTATTAACTTAACATTTGCTTGAATATAAAAATTTTTCAAAAATCTTAAAAAACTATTTGCCAACCCTTAAATTACTGTATAAATTAACACCTATATTTTTATACAGTGATTTTTCTTATGCTAACTCATTTAAATATTCAAAATTTCGCTATTGTTCGAACACTCGACATTGACTGGCGACATGGCATGACAACCATTACTGGCGAAACTGGCGCAGGTAAATCAATAGCCATAGATGGTTTAGGTTTATGTTTAGGTGACAGAGCCTTAACCAATGTCGTCAGAGCCAACAGTAATAAAGCTGAGTTAACCGCAACCTTTGATATTTCTAATAATCACCAAGCTAAGCATTGGCTTGATAAGAACGACATTACTGTTGATGACGATTGTATTCTCAGACGTGTTATTTCAAATGAAGGTCGATCAAAAGCTTATATTAATGGCAGCCCTGTTCCGCTAACGCAATTAAAAGATATCGGCAGAATTCTGATTAATATTCATGGCCAGCATGATCACCAACTCATTGTAAAATCATCGGAACAACGTCATATATTAGACGCTTACTCTGATCACCAACATTTATTAGAAGAAGTAAAATTTCACTTTCATCAATGGAAAAGCCTTAATCACGAATATGAAAAACTATTAGAAAATCAACAGCAAAGAGAAGCACAAAAACAGCTACTGCAATACCAAGTCAATGAACTTAACGAATTTGCTCTACTTGAGGATGAATTTGAGCAACTTGAAAATGATTATAAACGCCAAAGCAATGGTCAACACCTACTCGACACAACATTGCTCGCACTACAAACTTTATCAGAAAATGAACATTTCAATATTACCGATAGTTTACGTGTAACCTGTGAAAAAATAGCTGAAATAGCAGAGCTGGATCCCAAACTTCAACAATTAAGCGAGCAATTAAATGAGTCTCTTATTCAAATTGAAGATGCCGCCTCAGAGCTTGACCACTTTTATCAACGATTAGAATTAGATCCTCAAGCTTACCAAGTTATTGAAGAGCGTTACTCTTTGGCAATTCAATTAGCTAAAAAACACCATGTTGCACCAGAGCTATTAGCGAAACATCATCTTTCACTCAAACAAGAATTGAGTTTATTAAGCTTGGATGAAACAAGAACAGCATCTATTCAACAAGAAATTGAACATGTCGAGTCACTTTATCGAACAGCAACAAAAGCGTTAAGTGAATCTCGTCAAGCATCAGCGATCATCATGAGTGAAAAAATCACTGCAAGTATGAAAGAGTTGAATATGGAGCATGGTAACTTTGTTGTTACTGTAAACGAGTGTGAATCAGACAAGTTATCTATTCAAGGTATGGATGAAGTGAGTTTCTTAATCAGTTTGAATCCTGGTCAAGGACTAGCACCAATGAACAAAGTAGCCTCTGGCGGTGAACTCTCTCGTATAAGTTTAGCTATGCAAGTGATTTTAGCTGATAAAGTCGTTACACCTACCTTAATTTTTGATGAAGTTGATGTCGGCATTTCAGGCCCAACAGCCGCTATGGTTGGTAAAAAACTTCAGCAACTGGCGAAAAACACTCAAGTTATCTGTGTAACTCACCTTCCTCAAGTGGCCAGTAAAGGGCATCAACAACTATTTGTCACAAAACTAACAGATGGCGAACACACAGAAACTAAAGTTACGGAACTAAGCACTCAAGGTAGAGTCCAAGAAATTGCACGATTATTAGCGGGTGATAAAATAACAGATACCAGCTTAGCTAACGCACAAGAGTTGTTAGCAAGTTAAGAGAAGTGGCTAAAAAGCATAAATGTTAAAAATATTTTGTATCTCACAGCTCGCTTAGTTATTATCCCCGTTCACACATTAAAGGATATAAAAGACACTATGTTGTTTCGAGTTTTAGTTGTAATTTTTGTTTTATCTTTATCAGCCTGTTCAAGCTGGGTGTATCGTATAGATATTCCACAAGGTAATTATTTGGAACAAAAAGACGTCGATAAATTGCAAATAGGTATGACCAAAGAACAAGTAAAATTTGTGCTAGGTAGTGCTGTTGTTCTTGATTCTTTTAATACTGATACTTGGCATTATGTTTATCGTTTTAAATCAGGTAGAAGCGACAAACTTAATGCACAAAAGAAATTTATCGTAAAGTTTGAAAATAATAAATTAATTTCGGCTGAGGGTGACTTCACTTTATCAGAAAATTTCAATACGCCAATGGTTAACTAGTTTCATTTTATTTTCTCTTAATGTTAGAAAATAATACCAGAAAATTCTGGTAAACAAAAGCTAAAGTCAACCATCTGAATATTAAATAAAAAAAGCAGTTTTAAACTGCTTTTTTTATTTCCGAAAGAACTTAGCGAGATAATAAATTTATTTCACCTCAACTCGGCTTAAGAAGTTGGCTAATTTATTGGAATATAATTCAAAAAAATGAATACAACATGCTAGCTAGAGGTTATTTAGCTCGTAATGGGTTTACTCTGCCACCCGTCACTTTATCTGCTCGCCCTTCTTCTTTTGCTTTCTCGGCACGTCTTTTACGAACTTCTTTTGGATCGGCAATCAAAGGTCTATAAATTTCAATTCGGTCTAAATCACTAACAACATCAGTTAACTTCGCGCTTCTATTCCAAATTCCTACTTTATTTTGAGAAAGATCTATTTCAGTAAAATGTGTCATGATCCCAGATTGCACAATCGCTTGTTCAACCGTTGTCCCCTCGTTTACCGAAATCAATAATAATTTCTGTTCTGACGGTGTGCCATAAACAACTTCAATGTGTAATGACTTTATCTCTTGATTTGCTGTGCTATCCAACTTTAGCTCCATAAACGTCTTTGGCACGTTGAGTAAACGCTTGTACCATATTATTTGCTATTCCATTAAATACTCTGCCAAAAGCCAAATCAAATACTTTGCTCGAAAATTCATAGTCTAACTGTAAACTTATCTTACAAGCCTCTGGAGACAGCTCGGTAAATGTCCAGCTTCCAACTAATTGTTTAAATGGTCCATCAACTAATGACATTTTAACTTCTTTATTGAGTACTAAATCGTTTTTAGTGGT
The DNA here is from genome assembly GCA_036735825.1 of Alteromonadaceae bacterium. GTDB lineage: Bacteria > Pseudomonadota > Gammaproteobacteria > Enterobacterales > Alteromonadaceae > DAINNQ01. The sequence goes on from DAINNQ010000056.1 coordinate 9,956, forward strand.
GAACCATTTCTTGATCCCACCTTTAGAGACCAATAAAGAAGCCGTAATTTCATTATCTTGTTGAGAAATTATTTTGCTGTCACCACAATCAGGAATAAAGTGAGGATATGCTAAAACATCATTAATTAATTGATACATTTGTTCTACGCTAAACATCACTAAAGCATTACGACTAATCGTTGGCATTGATCCCCCTTTTTCAAAGGCGCTATAATAGCAAACCCCTATCTAAAACGCATTATTTGAGAATTAAATCAAAAAATATAAATAGTCGTTTAAATAGTATCAATACTCCGTATAATGCATGCCGTTAAATATGGAAAAAACATGGCTAAGAAAAAATCAAATAAATCAAACAGCAATACCATTGCTCTCAATAAAAAAGCTAGGCACAACTATAACCTTTCAGACAAATTTGAAGGGGGCATGAGCCTTCAAGGTTGGGAAATTAAAAGTATTCGTAGTGGCAAAGTGAATATTTCCGATTGTTATGTGCATATCAAAAATCGTGAAGCTTATTTACTTGGCGCTGAAATAATGCCACTAAATGCGGCTTCCAGCCATGTTGTGTGTGAACCAACAAGAGATCGCAAACTTTTACTTAATCAAAGAGAATTAGACCGACTTGTTGGTGCAGTAGAGCGAGACGGTTACTCACTCATTGCAACAGCTATGTATTGGAAAAGATGCTGGGTAAAACTTGAATTTTATTTAGGTAAAGGTAAAAAAGATCACGATAAACGTGCTGATATCAAAGACAGAGAATGGGCTGTTGATAAAGGCCGTTTAATGAAAAATAAGACGCTTGAAAAATAATTGCTCAAAAATTATCACGTTGTGTAAAAAAATAAAGCGCTGTACAATAAGCGCTGTAGGTCAAAAGCCTACAAGCTAAAAACTTTGGGGCGGATTTAGGATTCGACGAGATTCACGAAACCCGAGGTGCATGCCCAGGGGCGGTTGGCCTGGTAAAAAGCCGCAAAACTATAATTGCAAACGACGAAACGTTCGCACTAGCAGCTTAATGCTAGCCATCGCCTTAAAGATTCGCCTATTGTCTTGAGAATCGATGGTCACCCTAAATAGACTAGCGAGGGAAGCACGCTTGAGGCTGAACCGTGAAATAGTATCAAGCTCACCATGATGAAGCCTGTCGATTGGCGTCTAA
>DAINNQ010000057.1:0-4449 GCA_036735825.1 Alteromonadaceae bacterium
TTAAAACGCTTTTATCTCGAACAAAATTTAACCGCGAAAGATCAACAGACCCTAAAAAGGCTAACATAAACAAGAGTAGCGCAATCTTTAATCGACGGCTAGCTTGAACAACATTTAATCTTCAAGCATCAGCTAACTATTAACATGTTTGCTAATTAAGCGTTCATTATCGATATATTGTTGATGGGGATATTTACCGTTTTTGCAATAACCTTGATTCAAGTATACTGACGTTAATATTTCATAAAAAATTATCTTTGTGCGCTATTCTCTTTCTCTACTTATATATCGTGTCGTTTTATTGCTGTTGCTCCCAGTGATTATTTTGCTGCTAATCATCCGTTCGATAAATCACCCAGCGTATCGTCATCGATTAACAGAGCGTTTAGGTTTTGTCTCTTCAGCTTTTAAAAAACATGGTGTGGTGATCCATGCCGCTAGTGTTGGTGAAGTGATTGCTATAAAAGCGTTTGTTGAACAGTTAATAAAAGCACAACCTGATCTACCTATTACGTTAACAACGTTTACCCCAACTGGCTCAGCGCAAGTAAAAAAAATATTTCATGGCAAAGTTCAGCATTGTTACTTGCCGCTAGATGTTTTTCCTTGCACATGGTTGTTTTTAAAATCACTCGCTCCGAAAGCTGTTGTGCTGATGGAAACCGAATTATGGCCTAACTTTATCGCTCAATGTCAAAGTCGTGCGATTAAATTACTGTTAATAAACGCCCGACTTTCCAATAAATCCATGAAAGATTATCGTAAACTCAGCTGGTTAATTACGCCATGCCTGCAACGATTCGATCATATTTTGGCGCAAAGTGATGATAATCAGCAGAATTTTTTAACCCTAGGAGCTAAACCTTCACAGTGCCAAGTGTCGGGTAACTTAAAGTTCGATTTGCATATCAGTGACGAAGTTAGCCAAAAACAGCAAATGTTAGCTGAGTTTATTTTGCCACCACGGAAAACTTGGCTTGTTGCTAGTACTCATCCGAATGATGAAGAGCTGATATTGTCCTGCTTTACTCAATTGAAACTGCAACATCCTGATTTGTTGCTAATTTTAGTACCGCGTCATCCTGAGCGGTTTGATAGTGTTGATAAATTATGCCAGCTATGTGGTTTTTCTACCGTGCGTAGAAGTCAGCAAGCTCCTGTAACTGCCAGTGATGATATTTGGTTGATTGATACCTTAGGTGAATTGTTAGCAACATGTGGTTTAGCGGATGTTGTCACCATGGGTGGCAGTTTTTCTCATATTGGCGGACATAATCCGTTAGAGCCTGCTTTGTTTAAAAAACCTATCATTGTGGGTCATGACATGAGTAATTTTAATAAAGTCATGCAACAAATGAGAGCACAACAAGCCATAGTTCAACTTGCGACGGATCAACAATCAAGTAAAGAAGACATTTCTTCGGCGTTATTTGATGCCATTAATGAATTATTGCTTAAACCTGAACAGCAGAAATTTTATGGTGACAATGCTTATCAAGTGGTGCATGTTAATCAAGGTGCAAGTCAGTTTTCGACAAACTATTTATTAAATAACTTGCTTTAAAGGCTAAGATCTATTGCTCTTTTGCATGTATTTTGAGTTTTATATTGAACAAAGTTCAGGATAAAAATCAGCGAGTAATAGTTTAATTTTGTCTTCTACTTGCGCCACTGTGATGGCATTCATTAACTTATTACCTTTCGCGCGAATGCCCCAAGGCAAATTATCAACTGACGTTTTATGTTGTTGTTCAATGGCTTGTTGATAACAACTGACCACATATTTTTGATAAAGATACGGGCCTGTTCTTTGTGGATTAGAATGCGCATAAAGGCCAATCACGGGTGTACCAACGGTAACCGCCATATGTGCAGGGCCTGTATCTGGTGCAATCACCAAGTGAGCCAGCTTTAAAACAGCAAGTAATTGCTTTAACGATGTTTTAGCAACAAGGTTGATGATAGGTTGCTGACTAAGACTAATAATTTGCTCAGCTAATAATTTTTCATGGGTAGTTGGGCCGCCACACAGAACAACATCAAAACCGCGTTCAACTAAACTTTCGGCAATTTTAGCGTAACCTTCACAATGCCAATTTCTTTCGGCTTTACTCGCAGATGGTGCAATAACTGCAATCGGTTTTGTTGATGAAAGTGCTTCGCTCGCCCACAATTGATCAACATCTGAAATCGGCATACGCCATGTCAGTGCTTGTGTTGTTACGCCGAGCGCTTGAGCAAAACCTAAAAAACCTTCTAACACATGAGGCTGCTTGAGTGGCGCTACTTTTTTATTTGTAAATAACCACTGAGCTTCTTTCGCACGAAAATGGTCAAATCCTATTTTGGTTTTTGCGCGAATACATAAGCTGGCAATACTGGCTCTAAAGGCAACTTGCATATGTAACAAGACATCAAAATGTTGTTCTTTCAGTTGATGCCTTAAATCGCGATAGCCTTGCAAGCCTGCTTTTTTATCAAAAATAACAAATTCAACGCCAGGAAGATCTTTTAATAATGCCGCTTCAATTTTACCAATAACCCAAGTTATTTTGATATGTGGCCATTGTTGTTGTATTTGCTGCACCATAGCTACCGCATGGCAAACATCACCAATCGCCGATAATCGCAATAAACATAAATTTTTTGGAGCAGCCAATTGACCCAGCATAAAGGAATCACCACAATAGGGAATTAAATTATCATTTAGGCGCTATTATCTTGAACCCTTCGTCAATTGTAAAACACTGTGATGAAAAAAATTTTCACCAAGACAATTTATATTGTGGTTACGATGGGAAACTGATCGATCAATTTAGCGAAAAAATGTTTGATGCTGATTATTGGCAACAACAACATGCTATTTTGGGGACAGCTCAAGGGCGCGGTACCACCTATTTTGTTAAACATGAGCAACAAGAGTGGGTGTTAAAGCATTATTATCGTGGTGGTTTGATCGGGCGAGTACTACACGATCAATATTGGTTTACAGGTTATAAAAATACTCGGGCAGCGCAAGAGTTTCAGTTAATGAAGTTAATGGAAAAGCTTGATCTACCTGCACCTAAAGCGGTTGCTTATCGTATTCAAAAAACAGCTTTTATTTATCGTTCCGATATTTTGACCCAGCGCATTCCTGCCGCGCAAGATTTAGTCGGTATTCTAGCGAAAAAGACCCTACCAGATCGCCTTTGGCGAAAAATTGGTGCATGTATAAAACAGTTTCACCACCACGGTATTTATCATCATGATTTGAATATTCATAATATTCTTATTGATGATCACAATAAGGTTTGGTTAATTGATTTTGATCGCGGTGAGCAACGTACGCCTAAACAAGAATGGCAACAGCAAAATATCGAACGTTTATTGCGTTCTTTCCATAAAGAAAATAATAAAATCGCTAACTTTCATTGGCATGCTGACAATTGGCAAGCCTTAATGGAAGGTTACCTAAGTCAATAATTGCATAGTAACTGGCTGAATTATTATTGTGCTGCTAATGCATCTTTATGACGAAGTTGATACATGGCGCGAGCTTCAAGGAAATCTGCTTTTGCTGATGCAGTAATATATGGGCGTAGCAACACTAATATTTTTAAAACACCTTCTAAAAATACAGAATCATTAATTTCAGTATTTTCATTTTGCGTTTGGTAAAAGCTTAACCAAAAGGTATTGATTAAGCGTAAAATACTGACAATATCGGCTAATTCATCATCTTCAAATGTCATCATGTCAGCTTCGCGTAACGACTGTAACATTTCACTTAAACGCTTAGAAATTGTGTGTTGAACTTCAACATATTTCTCATGTAAGAGCGGGTTTTTGGCAAGAAGTACGGGTAAATTTGCATAGAAGAAACGAAACTTCATTAACGCCTGAAATACCGCATCCATGTAAAGAATGATCGTATCAAGCGGTTTCATTTCAGGATTGACTTGTGGAAAAGTGTCTAATAACAAGTTACGGGCATATTCTTCGTAAATTGAAAGAATAATGTCTTCTTTGTTGCGAAAATGGTAGTAGAGGTTTCCAGGGCTTATACCTAAATGAGCGGCGATATGATTAGTAGTGACATTGCGTTCACCTTGTTCATTAAATAACTCGATGCTGGCTTGAATTATTTTATCGCGGGTTTTCATGCTCATTTACTTCTGCTTTAATTTAGTGGATTTCCCTATCATACTATCAATAATCAAGTGATTGAAAGCCTTTTTCGAGTAAATACTTTAACGATTTGCTATATCTTAGTTGTCTTTAGCTAAAACAAGCTATTACAATGGTTTCATCGATGAAATAACAACAGTTTAAATCATGGCAGTAAAAGCGATATATCCAGGTACATTTGATCCCGTCACGAATGGTCATGCTGACTTAATTGAGCGTGCCAGCAATTTGTTCAGTGAAGTCATTGTTGGTGTTGCCGCAAGCCCAAGTAAACAACCG
>DAINNQ010000057.1:4549-11044 GCA_036735825.1 Alteromonadaceae bacterium
TATTATTTTTAACAGACAAGCAATAATGTCAAGGAGTCAAAATGAAAACACTAGCCCAAGTATTACTGATCAGTAGTGTGTTCTTACTCAATGCGTGTTCAAGCAAACCGAGTGAATCATTAGCCGAGAAAAATAGCGCCATTAATGCTTATATTGACGCGACTCAACTTGAGTCAGTAGAAAAAGTTACTTCATTTGATTTTCATGGTTGGAATAGTATTACTGATGATTATCTTATTCTTTCATCATCACCAAAACGTAAATATTTACTCGCAATGACGGGTTTTTGTAGTGATATTCGCTGGGCTCATGCCATATTGGTGAATCGCACTAGCAGTAATACTTTGCATGCACGTTTTGATTCAGTTTCGGCCGTGAATTCTCCACAAATGAAATGTATGATCAAAACAATTTATCCGTTAACGACAGAGCAACTGGCAGATATTCAAGCGATAGATAGACCACCAGAAGCTGAATAGTTTATAGGTTTTGTTTTTATGTACTTTGGCAGCTTGGACAAAAAACAGAGCTGCGATTGTTTTGTCTTAGTTCTTCTAAAATCGTTTCACACACCAAACATTTTTTACCCGCACGACCGTAGACCATTAATTTTTGAGCGAAATATCCTGGCTTGCCATCAGCTTGAGTGAAATCTTTTAATGTAGTTCCACCTTGGGTGATCGCCTCACTCAGCACAGTTTTGATGATGTCGGTCAGAGTGTTATAACGTTGTTCACTTATGCTACCAGCTTGTGCTGTCGGTAAAATACCTGCTTTAAATAAAGCCTCATTGGCATAAATATTCCCGACCCCGACAACAATGTTATTGGTCATTAAAAAGGTTTTTATCGGCATTTTGCGATTTTTAGCGCGTGAAAACAGGTAGCCATACTGAAAATTTTCACTTAAAGGTTCAGGACCTAATTTCGTTAAAATGCCTTGTTGGTCAATATGTTGATCAAACCAAAGGACAGCACCAAAACGGCGCGGGTCATTCAAACGTAAGGTTTTGCCATGCTCGAACGTCAAATCAAAATGATCATGTTTTATCGGCGCAACTGTTTCTTCGATAACGCGAATCGTGCCCGACATGCCTAAATGGATCAATAAAGTGCCGCTATGAAATTTAATTAACAGGTATTTTGAACGGCGCTCAACGGCGATGACACTTTGACCTTTTAGCGTTAACACTTCATCAGGAATCGGCCAGCGCAGTTGTTTATGGCGAACAATAACATCGCTGACTTTTTTGTTGAGAATATGAGGGGTGATGCCTAAACGGCATACTTCTACTTCGGGAAGTTCAGGCATGATTGTTCTTCATTGTTAAGGTGGTTGACATTTTCGCTGATGAATTTGTTCACAAGTAAAGTGCGCATTTACATAGTCAGTTGCTGCATACGATCGACAAATGCTTGAGCAAATCGTGCCGCTGATTGGTCGTCCATATTGAAATACAGCGAGGGTTCGATCAGCTCGGCTTCCATTAAAGCAAAAGAGTCGTTATGGCGCACAAAATCAACCCGAGCATAAAGCGGCATTTGGTGTAACTGTTTTAACGCGTGCATGCAATGTTGTGCTTGGGTAAGTAATTCAGGCTCAGGGTTAATGGTTTTGAGGCGTCCGCCATGTTCTTCTTGAACTCGAAAGTCATTATCTTTCGGCGTTTTTAAAATGGCATGGCTGTATTGACCATTAAAATAAAAAAGTGAGTATTCACCCTCGCTAATAATATTGCTCATAAAAGGTTGCGCCATAAAATCGCGTTCTTTGAATGCTTGATTAATAGCGGGCAACGTGTCAGCAATATTGTCTTTTGTTAACCAAAAGGTGTTATCAGCATTGGCGCTGATCCTAGGTTTGAGGACAAATTGTTCGCTGTTAAACGTAGTAAAAAATGTGCGTAAATCATCAAGGGATAATGACTGCTTTTCTAAACGATTTTGCCATAGCGTTGGTACTAATTTAACGCCGAGTTTTTCCATGTCTTGCAAATAAATTTTGTCGATATTCCACTGCACTATGCTGAGTGAATTTTCTAAATGGGCAGAAGACTCTTCAATATCTTTGAGAACCTGCAAAAAAGCTGGAGCGTCTTCTTGGTAATCCCAAGGCGTACGGATGATGACCGCGTTATATTTATCCCAATCAACATTTTTTGCACGCCATGAAATTGTCTCAGTTTGCCAACCAAGATCTAATAATGGCTGCTCAATTAAAACATCATAGGCTTCAAAATTGTCTAAACAATCCATAGATAAAATGGCACATACATTCATTAAGGTGTCCTTACTCGGAAAAAAGTTGCTCGGGGATCAATTGATTATAAATTGGCATAGGTAACGTTAACCATTGCTCAGTGTGATGATTATGAATAATAAATTGCTCATCAATGACCAGCAAACTTAACACGGTTGCTTTGGCCTCTCCAGCAAGTTCTGCACTGACAATTAAGGCAAATTGCTCATCAATATCTTCAGGTTTGGTGATGTTCTGACCCACACTTTGATGCCAAGCTTGCATCATTTGTGCGAGTGCTTGAGCATTCATTGACGAAGGATTCACTCGCCAAGTTTTACCAATGCGTTCTATTTTAATTTGCTGATTAATCGTTAAGGTTAATATCAGCGCGTTTTCACCAAAAATAGTCTGATCTTGGGAATTACTGTCTTTGTTATAAAAAACATTATCGTGCGTGGCATTTATTAATAAAATAAACGCTAATACGGCAAAAATAATAATATTATTCCAACCAGCACGTGAAAATTTAATCATTAATCATTCTCTATTTTGCTATATTTTGACAAAATAACACAAAGTATAGGTCGGCGGTAAAGTAATAGATCGACCTTAACATTTACCGACAAAAAATAACCACCCGAAAACATGCCATTATACTAAGCCGCCTTGCTCTGAAAAAGGTGAGATAATAAAAAAGGTTACAACATGAAAAACATAGTCATTAAAAGTGCGTTAGTCAGTTTATCTGCCTTTGTACTCAATACCAGCTTTGCCGCACAACCTAGTGCAAGTGAACAATTTAGCGATTTAATTAATGAACATTGGCAAGTTGCTAATAAAGAGCAAATCTTTTTTCGCAAAGACCCTGATGCTTTTCGCATGAACGGCAAATTGCCCGATATGTCAAAAGAAGGCTTGGAGCGCCGAGAAAAATATAATGCGCAATTATTAGCTCGACTCAATAACATCAACCTGAATGATTTAAGCGAAGAAGAGCAAGTCACTTATCGCTTATTCAAATATGAGCGTCAAACCGAAGCTAACAGTTATCAACATTTAGATCATTTCTACCCGCTAAATTATTATTCAGGTTTTGATAGCTATTTTGCAGGCGCTCCTGCGAACATGTCGTTTTTAACTAAGCAAGATTATCAGAATTATTTGATCAGCTTGGCTGATTTTCCACGCTATAACCAAGAACATATTACCAGTTTAAAAGAAGCGATTTCTGCAGGTCATGTGCATTACTGTGAAACGTTTAGAAACTATCACAAGGGCATTAATCAGCACTTAGTGGATGATGTGAAGCAAAGTGTGTTTTATGCGCCAATTGCCAATATGCCCGCAACATTTACTGCTCAAGACAAAGCGTATTTTGATAAAGAAACTTCGGCATTAATTAAAGACAAAGTTATTCCTGAATATCAAAAGTTTTATGACTTTTTCACTCAAGAATATATGACCAATTGCCGTAGCACAGTTGGCATTAGCGAGCTTGAAGGTGGTAAAGATTATTATCAATACTTAATTGAATTTTACACTACAACAGATATGAGCGCCGATGAAATTCATCAGTTAGGGCTTGATGAAGTTAAACGCATTCGCGCCGAAATGCAGACGATCATCAAAGAAGTTGGCTTTAAAGGTGACTTTAAAGCGTTTATTGAATTTTTACGCACTGATCCACAGTTTTACACCGACAGTGAACGTGATTTATTAGAAAAAGCGAGTTTTATTACCCGTAAAATGGCCGCACAATTGCCGAAGTGGTTTTCTGTGTTACCGCGCCAAACGTTTGATATCAAACCAGCACCTAATGGCGGTGCGTATTATGTTGCCTCAGACGGCAGTGGCACTACTTCTGGCACTTACTTTTTAGATACCCAAGACTTAGCCAGCCAACCCCTTTATACCCTAGAAGCGTTGACGTTTCATGAAGCAGAGCCTGGGCATCATTTTCAAAGTGCCATTGCTCAAGAAGTGGATATGGCGGAGTTTAGAAAAACCTTATACCATGCGGCGTATGGAGAAGGTTGGGGTTTATATTCAGAACGTTTAGGTAAAGAGATCGGTTTTTATCAAGACCCTTACAGTGATTTTGGCCGCTTAACCTATGAAGCATGGCGAGCGTGCCGCTTAGTGGTTGATACGGGCTTGCATGCAAAAGGTTGGTCACGCCAACAAGCGATTGATTTTTTAGCTGAAAACACCGCGTTAAGCTTAGCCGATGTCACAGGGCAAATTGATCGTTATATCAGCTGGCCTGCTCAAGCGTTATCTTACAAAATTGGTGAAATTAAAATTCGTCAATTACGTGCTTATGCGGAACAAGAGTTAGGTGAGCAATTTAATATTCGAAAATTCCATGATCAATTACTAAAAAATGGTAGTTTACCTATGGCATTGTTAGAAGAATTAACCAAAGACTGGGTTGCAAAGCAAAAAAGTTAATCCCTTCATTCAAGCAAAAAGCAGTTATCACTAACTGCTTTTTTTTACTTCAGCGTTTTTTGAAATGACCATTGCTCACTTTAGGACTATTTACCAGCCATTAATTCTTAGATTCTTGAGGATGAAAATGAACTTTTTGATCGTCGGCAGTTAACACTTCAACATCAACAATATGCTTTTTATCCGTCAAAGTGATCATGCCAATGCCACTGTCGTTATGTAAATGCGCACGTTTAGACTGGTCGGGTTTACGTACTTTGATTTTCATCCGTCGGCGTTTGGTAAACCAATTCAGCGGTGAATAGCTTGCGTATAAATATCTATTGAGTTTATCTAACCACCGTAATAAGCCTGATGGAAAACTGTTTTTAATGCCACTACAGGTAATTTGAATGATTTGTGATGAACTACGACGAAAACGATGACTAACGTCATAAACAAAAGAATAATGCACATCACCTGAGAGAATAATAAATTCCGGCGGAGTTTTAACATGTCTGAAAATATTGAGCATGACATTGGCTGTGCCTGAATGCGCCATCCAATTTTCTGCATCAACCATTAACGGTTGGCCGAAAAAGGTAAAAACACGCTGAATAGTTTCGATCATTTTTACGCCGTAAATCGGTGCGGGTGACACCATAATAACTTTCGGTTCATTAATGAGTTCTTGCTGTAATTCAGATAACGCTTCCCAGTCCATTAAACCTGAGGGTTTTGAAGCTCGGCTTTCAGAACGCCAACGTTGTGTGCGCGTATCTAAAACAACAATTTTGGGCGTGGTTGCTAGGCTATAATGCCATTCTGACCAAGCTAGTAATTGATCAATTAATGTATCTTGTTGAGAAAAACCTTGCGCAGAAAAATAGTGCTCAACTTGGTTGTTCAGTGAGGTAAATTTTTTCGGTGCATTCCCCCAGCCTTGACAAAGCCAGTAGGCAATTAGCGCATTACCAATAATCCGTTTGGAAAAAGGATGGCCGTAGGCGGCTTCTTCCCAACCACGGGTTAAGTTCCAGTCATCAGTAATATCATGATCATCAAAAATCATGTAGCTAGGCAGATGAGCGAGCGCACGGCGCACTTGGGGTAACTCTTGTGCAAACTGTTGAATAATTTCACGTTCGGCTAAATAGTTTGCTTGATCTTGCGGCAAAATATTATCGGAAGTTAAGTTCAAGTCGAGCAATGACCAAAGCTCTGGTGACCACACCAACAAATACATTGCCAAGGTTTCAGACAATGTCACTAAGTGATTTTTCGAATTAACCGAGGTAAAAATCGGTTTTTTACTGGCAGCAAAAAAGTGCTCATAAACGGCTTTATTCGCTTTGGTGTGCGGTAATAATTTATCACGGTGATAATAACAAAGTTCACTAGCAAGCAATTCTTTGGTGTTATTGACTACCGCGCCTTGCCAGCTTTCGTCGAATAAACCTAATAACTGAATAACCTGATGAATCGCTGACAACATGGGGCCTGCAACGTCATCTGCGTAAATTTGATCGCCCGACATCATTACCATTGCTGGACGTTTATCGGCAGCAAAATGTTTGTTGGCTAATAGTTTATCTATTTGTACTAAGCCATCACCACTATCAAAATGCGGCTTTCGGCATGAGCCATGCAACATGGAATGAATATTTTTCGGGACAACAAAGCTAGGTAAAGTGTGCTGAGCATAAAGCAGATCAGGTAATAATTCAGTGAGAGTTAAGGTTTGATCATCAGCGGTAAAAGTAAAATTATAATGAATTAACTGTGCGAGCGGCAGCGGTTGTTCAATGTTAAGTGAAATCAAAT
>DAINNQ010000058.1:0-11015 GCA_036735825.1 Alteromonadaceae bacterium
ACTTTAACAAATCGTTAAAATTCAATGAAATAATAGTAAAAATAGACTTTGGCGAGTATCATTCAATATTTTGGATCTGCTCTCTCATTTGCTCGATTAACACTTTAAGTTCAACCGCTGAATTAGTGATGTCCGCGTTGATTGATTTTGAGCCTAAGGTATTTGCTTCACGGTTAAATTCTTGCATCATAAAGTCTAAACGGCGACCTTGTGCTCCGCCCTTTTTAAGAATGCTTTTTGTTTCTTTTACGTGGCTAAATAAACGGTCAATTTCTTCATCGACATCCATTTTTTGAGCAAGCATGACGAGTTCTTGCTCAACGCGAGTTGATTCTAGTTCAATTTTTGCTTCGGTAAATTTGTCGATGATGCGTGTACGCTGCCATTGAATAACTTCAGGCATATGAGCTTTCACTTTTTCAGCTTCATTAACAATGCCGTCGAGACGTTGTTCAATAAGCACTTTCATGTTTTCGCCTTCACTTGCGCGAGCGGCAATAAATTCTTTCAGCGCTTGGTCAAAACCTTTCAATATATCTGCTTGAATGGAATCCATATCAGCTTCTTCAGCTTCCATCACCCCTGGCCAACGCATGATTTCTAAAGGATTCACTTGGCTATTTAACGTTTGTTCATTTACCCAACTGGCGTGTTGCAACAATTGCTCTGCTAAATCTTTGTTAAGTGACAATTTACCTTTGGTGGCAGGATTTGCATTAAAACGCAGACCACATTCCACTTTTCCGCGGTTAAGTGCTTTACGAAAACGCTCACGTAAAACTGGCTCTATACCTCTAAATTGCTCAGGTAAGCGAAAATAAGTTTCTAAAAATCGTTGGTTTACGCTACGAATTTCCCAAACCGCATTACCCCAATCGCCTTTCACTTCAACGCGTGAAAATGCTGTCATACTATGGATCATAATCTTTCCTATTATTACTCAAAAGTTTGTTTTATAAGAATGAACGGCCAGATTATGCCTGAGCGAGTTTAAGGTATCTAGATTAATTCTAAGTTATGATAACCTTAAGAGAAAAAATAACGCCATATCCTCTATGCAAAATTTAGAACAATTACATGTAAACGTGAAAAAAGGTGATAAAAAATCGCAACTTGCGCTGTGCTATTACTATTTTGAACAACAAGAAAAGCAAAAATTGAATGAGTTATTCATTCCACTTTTGCAACAAAACTATCCACCTGCATTGCTAGCCAAGGTCGATTTTTATATTCAGCAATCACCAGATAAAGGCATTGGCTTGTTATATCAGTTAGCGGCAGATAACATGCCGATGGCTAATTATAAAATGGCAATGTTATTGTTTTTTCATCCTGAGCTAACACTTGATTTTGCCAGCTATTTAACACAAGCCATTCAACTTGAAGAAGAGCCGGCAATTTTGGTTGGTGCTTACTTGTTTTTCCGCTTAGGTCATCCTGAACATGCTCAAAAATTACTATTAAAATTTAAATCAATGCCAGAAATTGCAAGTTATATCGACTTATTGAGTATTGATTTTAAGCATAATGTACCCGATGAGCATATTGATTTTACTTTGCTGAAACGGCCAGAGTACAACACTCAGATACCTAAAATGATCGCAGCAGAGATTAATTTATTCTCCATTGATAATTTTTTAACGCCTTTTGAATGCCTGTGGCTAAAAAATAGAGCTCGTAGTGCATTAGGCGCTTCTTATGTAGTGAATGGTGAAAGCGGTGAATTGTTACTCAGCGAGGTAAGAACTGGAGAATACGCCCAACTATTACCAATCATGGAAGATTGGATTTTACTGGATATTGAGCAACGAATAGCACAAATCACTGGCGTGCCTATGGTCAATGGCGAGTTGAGTAATATCTTGCATTATCAACCCGGGCAAGAATATAAAGCCCATTACGATTTTTTTCATCCTCGCGACCCAGGTTCAACGGTAGCGATGCAAGATGGCGGGCAACGAATAAAAACCGCATTATGCTATATAGAACCAAGTGAAACAGGCGGTGAAACAGCATTTCCACGGCTCGATATTAGCATTTCAGGCCATCAAGGGCAGTTGATTGTTTTTAACAATACAACAAATGATTCAGCACCTTTGCCGCTATCTCTTCATCAAGGACTCCCTGTCGTTAAAGGAGAAAAATGGTTACTAACCAAGTGGTTAAGAGAACAGTCAACCAGCTATCAAAAAGATTTATTACGTTTGAATGTTTAACCCCCATTGCTGATCAATTCGGTAAAAATTTCGATTGTTTATTAACTGTTCATACTTGCTATTTCTGTTTGCCAACGTGATTTTATATGCTCTGCCACTCTAAAAGCATTGGCATAAATGGTAAACGTATAAGGCACACTGCCACCTGTTGGCATAAATGAGCCGTCGGTAACATACAAATTTTCCACTTCATGGGCTTGGCAGTTTTTGTTTAAAACTGAGGTTTTTGGGTCATCACCAAAACGACAACCACCAGCCATTAGGTTGGTTGGCGGGTAACTGCTCACAGATGTGGAAATGTTTTTTGCGCCTAGTTGAGACAGTAATTGGCTGCCTTTTTCTGCTAAATATTCACCCACGTGTAAATCGTGCTCATGCGCACCTATGCGCACTTTAGCAACAGGGTCGCCCCATTTATCCGTAACATTTTCATCTAAAGCCACAAAACAATCATCGGTTGGTAACCAGTCGTTAAACACTTCAAAGCGCAGTGTTTTATATGTGGTAAATTCATTGAAAATATTTTGCTTAAGTTGTTCACCCCACACTAAATTATTGTCGCTATCACGCTGTGAGCCTTGCACGCGAGCTATCGGGTTTTGATGAAAAAGAAAATCTATCGTGCCGCCTTTCGCTTTACCGTCATTGTTGGCACCTGAGAAATTCTTATCGTCAATCTGATACCAGTCTTGTAAGGCTCGATTAATAAATGGCCCTACTTGTTTTAACTCAGCTTGTTTTTGCTCAGTTAATTCATCTAAATAAAAATCTCCTTGTCCTGTGCCGCCAGCACTAAACACTAAATTTTTACCTACTTGCCCGGAGTTATTAGCTAAACCATTCGGAAATTTTTTGCTTGTCGATGAGAGCAACAAGCGCGACGTTTCAACCGCCTGACAAGCAACAACATAGATCTTGGCTGAAACTTGTTGCTGCCGACCTTGTTGATCATAATAATGAACCGCAGTCACTTTGCCTTGTTCATCACTTGCTAACCGATAAACTTTAGCATTCGCTTTTATGGTTAAATTGCCTGTGGCTACTGCATGATTTAACAACGCAGCTCGTCCACTGCCTTTTGCGCCAGATGAACAACCATAACTGCTGCAATAACCTGAATATTCACAACTATTTCGTCCCATTGCGGGTTGAGAGAGTACTGCTCTAGGCACAGGTATCGCATGAAACCCTAACGCTTTCGCACCTTGGTCAATCCAGCGTGATACGGCATGTTCTGCAAGTGGCGGAAAAGGAAAGTTATTTGTCGAACGAGGCTCTTGATGAGGATGCGCTACCACTTTGCCAGACACACCAATTTGTTGCTCAACTTGCGCGTAATAAGGTTCTAAATCATCATAACTGATTGGCCAATCAACAATATTGGCACCTTTGATTTCTCCAAATTCAGAACGTAAGCGAAAATCAATCGGTTTTAAACGATGAAAATAGCCACTCATAAAATTTGAAGAGCCGCCAACAACATTACCATTCCAGAAACTCCAACCAGAATCTGCTGTTGATTCGCCCTGCCAATAACGGCTGCCATCGTCATTGATATATTCTTCTTCAATAACATGACGCTCATCCTTCAATTTAGGGTTGTAAGAATCCCTCAAGCTGATGGCTAATTCGTCTTTAAAAAATTCTTTTTCTGTTAACCAAGGCCCTTTTTCTAAAATAACTACTTTAGCGCCTGCTTTTGCTAACGTGTGAGCAACGGGAGAAGCGCCAGCACCACTACCAACAATACATATATCGTAAATCATGCTTTCGTTTTACCCTTTTTATGATCTTGAATGAGTGTTTTATAAATATCATTATTCATTGCTATTACTGATGGCTGATTTGCCATTACATCGACACTTTTAATGATTCTAGCTGTTTGTCCAGAAACCCTGCTGCGTTCTGGCAATTCGTAGTATCGTTGCCCAGCTTCAGGTAACGGAAATCCCGCTTGATGTGCTATCCATTTCCAGCCAATACCATCTGGATTACCGCCATAACTAGGAGGAGAAAGCATGGCTTCATAGAGATTTAAAATCATCATATTCAACCAATTATCACCCGCTTGAGAGCGACTGATAGCCGTAAAGGTATTATCTTTTTCATCCTTGGTTAACGCGATGAAGTTTTGTTGATATTGGTTTTGCGTAAAACCATTTAACCAACCAATGCCTTGATAAATAAATGCTATTTCATCTTCAGGTGTAGGTTGCTGATGAACAAGCTGATAAAGATAAAATGTTGCCTGTATATCTTGTGCGCTAGGGCCACTGGCAGATGCTGGCAAAATATGGTCGAACACGGCATTTAATGTCATCCAAGGATCGGTTGCTAATGTTTGTTTAAAACCGTCATGATAATGTGATGATGCAGCGCTAGTTAATGAGGTTAACCCAACCATTGCAGTTGCCCCAGCTGCAGATTTTAGAAGATGCCGACGCGACAGTTTTTTTTCTAGCCAAGTGGGCATTTGATATAAGTTATCAAAAAATGAATCGTTAGCCATTAGCTTGCTACCTTAGATGATTGGCTGATATTTGCCTGATTATTTTTTACCTGCCACTTAGCTAAAAATGCTAGCCAAGCCGTTCGCGAATATTCACCCGATTGTAATAATTCTGCCGTGTCTTTCGATAAGATCATTTTTCCGCTCGCGGTAGATATATACATATGAGGATAACCTAAGGTGGGTGGTAAAGCTTTCATAAACGCTTCATTTTCATTGCTATCACTGACATTAACTTTTAACAGCACGTATTTTTCATGTAGATCTTGATAAATATCAGGGTTTTGTTCTAAAAAGGCGTCCATTTTGTGACACCAAGTACACCAGTTTCCACCAATTTCTATCAGCACATTGCGGTTAGTTTGTTGTGCTAATTTAATCGCGGCTTTTGCATCTTTAAAAGGGTCAGCTTTATCGTCGTAAATTTTACTGTATACAGGCAAGTTAAGTGCTACCAGCGTTGAAAGGTTTTCTGGAGTCTGGGCAAAAGTAGAGAAAGAATTGAAAACGCTAAAGGCAAAAACACCCGACCATAAATAACCCGCTAATTTCATATCGACAACCTTGTTTAAATATCAGTGCTTAAGATGACCTTGTCAGTGATAACTATATTTCAAAATTCTTTGACCGTCATTATGTCAATGTCATCTTTAAGCGACTATAATGCGCACAATTATTTTACTCATAGGGATCACACCATGCGTCCAAGTGGCAGAACATTAGGGCAAATTCGCCCAGTAACCATCACTCGTCAATTTACTGCTCATGCAGAAGGTTCAGTTTTAATCGAATTTGGCGACACCAAAGTTATTTGTACCGCCTCAGTTGAAGAAGGTGTGCCACGGTTTTTAAAAGGACAAGGTAAAGGTTGGGTTACGGCTGAATATGGCATGTTACCTCGCTCTACTCATACCCGTATGCGCAGAGAAGCGGCAAACGGCAAGCAAAGCGGTCGTACGTTAGAAATTTCTCGTTTAATCGCTCGTTCATTACGTGCCGCGGTTGATTTAAAAGCCCTTGGCGAAAACACTATTAGTATTGATTGTGATGTGATTCAAGCAGATGGCGGCACGCGTACAGCGTCTATCACAGGTGCATGTGTTGCTTTAGTAGATGCGCTTAACTATATGCGTGCTAAAGACATTATCAAAACAAACCCATTAAAGCACATGATCGCAGCTATTTCTGTTGGCATTTATAACGGTGAGCCTGTAGCAGATTTAGATTACCCTGAAGATTCTGCCGCAGAAACTGATATGAATGTTGTCATGACCGACACAGGTAAATTAATTGAAGTTCAAGGTACCGCCGAAGAAGAACCGTTTAGCTTTGATGAAATGCAAGCAATGATGACTTTAGCAAAACATGCCATTAACGAATTATTTGATGCGCAAAAATCTTCACTTAATTAAGAGGTGATATTAATGAAAGATTATCAACGTGAGTTTATTGAATTTGCTTTAAGTAAAGAAGTATTACGCTTTGGTGAATTCACACTTAAATCAGGTAGAACAAGTCCTTATTTTTTCAACGCTGGGCTTTTTAATACCGGTGGCGACTTAGCAAGACTTGGACGTTTTTATGCCGCCGCTTTGGTAGATGCCGATATTGAATTTAATTTATTATTCGGTCCAGCTTATAAAGGCATTCCTATTGCGACAACAACCGCAGTAGCTTTATCAGACCATCACAACTTAGATTTACCTTATTGTTTTAATCGCAAAGAAGCGAAAACACACGGTGAAGGTGGCAGTTTAGTTGGCTCTCCACTGAAAGGTAAAGTGATGTTGGTAGATGATGTGATCACCGCAGGAACTGCCATTCGTGAATCTATGGAGATCATCAAAGCGCACGGTGCTGAGCTTTCAGGGGTGTTAATTGCCCTTGATCGTCAAGAAAAAGGCAAAGGCGAACTTTCAGCTATTCAAGAAGTTGAACGTGACTTTGGCACGCAAGTCATTTCTATTGTCACGCTTGCTGATTTGATTACGTATTTAGAAGAACAACCTGATATGGCGACAAGTTTAGCGAGTATTAAAAAATATCGACAAAACTACGGTATTTAAGAAAAGGGGCTTAGCCCCTTTTTTATTGCATGAAAAATATTTTTATATTAAATAAGAGAAGTATAAAAGACTCATTGTAAAGAAAGATTAAAGTTAAGCACTTAATTCAAATTGAGAACGAGACGGTTTTTCGTAAGCTTGGGTAATATTTCCGTAGAAATTTTCTATCCTTAATGCACGTTGATCAACTTCCAGTGTTCGTGTTGGGGCAATATATTCTTGTGCTTTTAAAGTTTGATTAATTTGGCGATCAAAATCACTGCTTGATTCACTTCCTTCCTCAAGACCTGAAAAACTAGCACGCTCGCTGATCACTCGATTTAAGTCTTTTTCTTTATTAGGATCTTCAAGTTTTAAAGCTAAAATTTCAGATTGAGCTTGAGCAATTAATTGTGCTGCCGAATTAGCAACGCGCGTGTCTTGAATCGATGGATTAGCTGGTGCCAAAGCTGCATTGTAAACCTTTTGCATTTTTACAATGGTTGCTTGAGGGTTACCTTTTACGGGTGATAAATCTACAGAGACTTCACCTTCAACCGCATATTTCTTACCATCAGGGCCTACTTCAAAACTAAAAGAAGGAGCTCCGGTTGTTGAACCACCTGCAGTTGAATGCGCTAGTTCATGGGAACGAACTTCTCTATCTCGTTGTTGTAATTCTTTAACGATTTGTTGTTGTTCATAATCAAGACCATCAACATTATCACTTTTATGCTCTTGCTTATTGTGCTTCTCTTCATCGCCCTCAATCGCGCTATCGTGGTCATTTTTTGTCGATGAATTTTGAGCTTGCGACTTTTCTTCTTGCTGATCAGGATGTTGAGAAGACTCTTCTTGATGTTCTGATATAGTACTGTTAGCCAGCTCAGCTTGCTTACGAATATTTTCAAAATCAATTTGTTCATTATTTTGAGCAGGAGTACGTGCCCTTTCTCGCTCAGAGGCAACGCCTTTCTCTGCGGCAGACTGTTGAGCTGCAGCAGGTTGTGCAATCACTTCACGTTGGCTATTTTCACGACGCAATGCATCCGTTGGCGGATTAACCACCGTAGGTATTGGAATGGTTGGCGCATACGGCGTGATATTCATAAGTTTAAACAGTTACATCTAATAAAGTACCAAGGTTTTCATCGGCGGTTTGTATGACATTGGCTGATGCCTTGGCTTGATATTCTGACACTTTCAAATCGACAATTGATTGATTTAAATCTGATAAATTACCAGCACTTGTATTTTCGGATACGGTTTTATCATTGGCTTGTTGACCAATTGAGAAATCTTCAGGGTTATACCCTGTAGATTCGGCGATACTCGCTGCAGCTTTATATGCCGTTTCAGTAGCCTGTTGAAACCCTTGAACACCTGAATTAAAGGCGGATTGAATATTCACTCTGTTCTCCTCAATATCTAAATAACTTCACACAATAGAGAGTTATTTTTACAACGGATATTAACTCAACGTTATCTGTTTAATTATTAACCAAACCAGCTAAAAAGTAAAGCAAAGCTAACCGCTAACATTTTCAGATAACCAAGACGTCAAAATGCTAATGAAAGTCTCGTGTTCACTGATAAATGGCGCATGTGACGCTTGTTCGAAAATATACTTTGCGCTATTAGGAGCAAGCGCATCGATTTGCGAAATCACCTTTTTCGGGACTAAGCCATCAAGTCGGCCATATGTACGCAGAAAAGGCAGCTTAATTTGTGCTAAGAAAGCTCGTTGGTCAACTTTCTCGAGAAATTTCAGTGAATTATCTAGCGTTGCTTTACTTGGCATTTGATACTGCATAACCAAGTCTCGAATTTCCTTGATGTCTTGACGAACATGAGGGCTACCCATCGCTTGAATTTTTAAGAAATTCTCAATCGTTTTTCTCGTGTCTTGCTCAAGCTGACGATGAAACAACGCGAGGACATTGGCAGGTATTCCAGGCCAACTTTCTTGTTCTATAAAACAAGGGGAACTGGCAACCGTTACTAAGGCTAATGTTGATTGAGGGTTCGAATGTGCAATTTCAGTGGCCACTAACCCGCCTAATGACCAACCTATATAAACCGCAGGTCGACCGATAGTTTGCTGAATATTTTTCTGAATGATTAGCGCAATATTTTCTAGTGAATACGGTGAAATATCTGCGTCAATATTTATACCAAAACCTGGTAAATCAACCGTGATCACTTGATAGTGTTTTTTTAATTTTTCAACACAAGGCTGCCAAACTCCAGAGTTTAGCCCCCAACCATGAATGAAAACTAAAGGAAGTCCTGAACCGACACTCGCAATTTTTAACATTTTTGCCATGCTTAACGTAGAAAATAAATGTGCGACAGTCTATATAAAGATACTTGCAAATGGAATTGCTGTTGAAAAATCTATTATTAGCTTGGCTAACGACAAAACGCTTTACCTATAAGGCGATTCTTTTAGCACGCTTAAAACTTGGTTGTTGTGATTTATGCTTAGGCCAAGAATTACAACATGCTTTACTTTGCCGACATTGTCTTGCGGATTTACCTTACTTTCATTTTGAAAAAATCAATCATAACTTGTTAAATTGGCCAGCAATCGACAAGCTTTTCCCTAAACGAGCGTTTGATCATTTATTTTGCTTAGCCCCCTATATTTGGCCATTTGATTTATGGATCAAACAACTTAAATATCAAAATCGCTTTGAACTTGCGACGTTATTAGCACAACTGCTGCATGACAATTATTGCTTCTCGGGAACCAATAAAAATAAACCGGTGATTTTATCAATCCCAATTCACTTTAAAAAATGGCAAATTCGTGGCTTTAATCAAGCTCATTTAATTGCTAAAGCTTTTTCTAACCTCTCTCAATTACCTTACGATGAGCAAGTTTTAACAAAAAATGTATTTACTGACAGCCAAGTCGGGCAAAACAGTAGCTCAAGACGTAAAAGTTTAAAGGGTACATTTTCTGTAAACTGGCTGGATAAACCAATTCCAAAGCAGGTGATTTTGATTGATGATGTTATTACAACGGGCAGTACAGTAAATGAAATTGCTACTTTATTAAAAGAGCAGGGAGTGCATCACATCACCGTTATCACTGTTGCAATAACACTCCCGAAATAGCGATTAACCTCAATGGAATTAATCGTTAATTTTCAGCATATTACTTAGCTGGCGCACTAAAAGCTTTTGCAAAAAAGAGCGAGTTTGCTAGCAATTTAGCACTACCTAACCAATAACCTCTAAAGGTAAAATTATCTGTAGTAGCTATCACTCGTCCTTTACCGACATTATGCGCAATTAATGCTGGGTTATTGGCAATCCGATTAACTAAAGTACGATCTGTGTATCCACTTAACAATGGCTCTGGAGTATATTGCGCAACGGTAATAAAAGGTTGGCCGCTTGACTCCATGATCACTGTGCTGTTTTTAAATAGTGGTAATTGACTATCAGTAAAGCCAAACGTTAATGGATGACTGGTATCAATCTTAGTTTCAAAAATAGCACCCGCAATACGTTTTCTGGCTGATAGGGCTTCTTTGTCTTGGTAAGTCAGGTTGTCGGTTTCAAACAATTCATTTAACTGATCTTTAGTAACAAAATCTGCTTTTAATATTGACTGTTCAGACAACCACTTAGCTGCGCGTTTTTGTGCAAAAATCACCCCGCCATTTTTCACCCAAATATGCATTTTTTCTACGGTTGATTTGTCAATATCATTGTAACTTCCATCAACCATCAGTACATGGCTATAAGCATTAAAATCAATTTCTGACAAACGACTCATTTCAACCACAGTTACAGGAATATTTAACGTATCGTCTAAATAGTACAACACCTCTGCGGCTTCATATTGCGAGCTCCCTTTGCCACCAATAAGTAGCGTTTTAATAGGCTCTACAGGGGTTAATGAACCTGAGCCTAAATCTATACCGTCAATAGTTAAACCAGTATTTAAACTATACACCTGAAGATTACTTTCAACACTCAATTGCATCAGAGTCTTTTGCCAATGTTGAACTGTTTGAATGCCTGCTGGGATCACAATGGTGCCCGTTGAAAAGGCTTTCTTTTCGCCATTAATGATTGAAGAAAAGGTTTTCGTTGCGACTTTCGCATTGATGCCATGGTTCAATAATTGCTGTAATAATTTAGGTGCTAAAAATTCTTGCCATTCAAAGGCATAAGCATATGAATTTTCAACTATTGGAGTAAGTGCTTTTACATTGGGTTGCCAAGGTG
>DAINNQ010000059.1:0-10877 GCA_036735825.1 Alteromonadaceae bacterium
GGCATGATGCGTGGACACGGGTTTATGCTAGTGATGATTTTTACCAATGGTTATTAACACACTCATTACCTACTGATAATCAATAAATTCATAAAGCTATTATTTGTAATGGGAAGTTACTGATTATTCATGATGTTTGCTGGTTGATGTTTGATGGTTGAAAAGTACCTAAAATTTGAAATGAGTCATTTGTTACCTGTATCTTTTTCACTGAGTTTTATGTTAAAAGATCGCTAGAGCCTAACAACTACTATAAAAATCTCAGGTGATAAATGAAAAACCAGCAATCTGTTGTCCGTAAAGTGTTATTTTCTGTCGCAAGCATTTTATCCATTATTGCTATTGTCGTCGCGATCACAGTCACGTCAGAGCGAGCAGAAACGGTAGAGCGCTCGGTATTACGCGAGCTAAGTCAAACCACACAAACATCCGCTGCGGGTATTCATGAATTTTTTCGTGAAAGATCTCGAGTGGTCACTTCTCTTATCGATAACACATTTATCAATCATTGGTTTGAAAATTATACCGAACGTGGCTCTGAAATAGACTCTGATGAAAATTATCAACGTTTAGTGCAAGCATTTAAAAACGCATCCGCATCAGATGAAATGATCAAATCCGTGTTTTATGCGCCTGCGGCCACACATGAATATTTCGATTTAAATGGTCGTTATAATGATGACGCTTATTTTACCAATAAACGTCCTTGGTGGGGTGAAGCGTTAAAACGAGATCGGTTATTTATTACCAAGCCAGAGATAGATGCAAACGACGGTTCAATTGTTACCTCAATAAAATCAACAGTATACGGTAGTGAAAAACAATTGCTTGGGGTTGTCGGCATAGATGTTTTAGCTTCAGAAGTGAAAAGTAAACTTGTTGAAACGATGAACTATCAGCAACTTGGTCATGGTTTTTTATTTGCGACGGAAGGACAAATTATTTCCTTTCCTGATAAAAATAAACGTATTGATATGAGCACGTTACCGACGTTAGATAAAGTCGATAGTATTTTTTCTCATGCGGATGGCTTTGCTCAATTACTACAAAAAAGTCGCTCAAATAGCGAAACATTGCACACGGTTACTTGGCAAGATGAGCGCTATTTAGTGATGGTGAGTCCTGTTCTTGACGAGACTATGGCGAGTAGCCCTTATGGTGCCAGAACATATTATTTCCGATCCTGTTAATGACTCGATTATCACCTCAATTATTATGGTGATTTTAGTGGTGGTGATCACATCAGGCGTTATGGTGTTTGCCATTAAAAAATTGCTGACCAACCCACTGATGAAAATTGTTCATGCTATGGATGATATTGCCACAGGCGACGGTGATTTGACTCAACGTATTGACATGAAAAGAAACGATGAATTAGGTCAGTTAAGCGCTTCTTTTAATTTGTTTGTGGAAAATATTCAGAAAATTATCAAGCAATGTTCACATACAACCGAGCAAGTGCTGCAAGAATCTGATGGCATGAATAGTTTAGTGAGCGAATTTACGCGCAATGTTACCGAACAAAAAGGCTATATCGAACAAATTGCCACTGCGGCGACAGAAATGACACAAACCATTCATGGCATTTCAGAAAATGCGCAAATGGCACTAGATCACGCAACGAAAGCAACAACAGAGTCGATAGAAGGCCGAGAGCTTGCGCTTGGTGCAACAACGTTAATGGGCGAATTGTCGAAAGACGTCAGCATAGCCGCGGATGTTGTTAGTGATTTACATAAAAATTCCGAGTCAATATCAGCCATGTTAGCAGTGATCAAAAGCATTGCAGAACAAACCAATTTATTGGCATTAAATGCTGCGATTGAAGCGGCTCGAGCGGGTGAACAAGGTCGAGGTTTTGCGGTTGTTGCTGACGAAGTAAGAACCTTAGCTAGTCGTACACAAGACTCAGCCGCAGATATTGAAAAAATTATTGCCACATTGCATCAATCGGCAGAAAGCGCCGTACAAGCGATGAATGTTGGCAAAGATAAAACCGATCAAGGGGTGACGTTAATTCATCAAGTGAATGATAAATTGCTACAAATTAGTGACGCCATTCGATTAATTGAAGAGCAGTCTAACGAAACAGCGTCAACGACACGTGAACAAGCGTTAGCTTCCGATGAAATATCTAGTCAAACGGTAGCGGTTAATGAGCTTGCCGATACTACCGTATCGCAGACGAGAGAAATGTCGAGTAAGAGCAATGTTCAACGTGAAATCACCTTAGAATTAAATAAAACTATTTCACAATTTATTGTTTAAGTCGTCATTTTCTAAGAGTGTTAACATGTATCGTTTATGATGATTTCGATACTTGTTAACTCGGAAATTTTTAAAGAAGTTATGAATGACGATAAACTGATCAAACTGCTGAAAGTATTTATTGGCATTGGTATTTGCTTGCTGTTATTAGGCCATTACTTACTAAGCTATGCTCATTTACCAGAAAAAATGGGCGTTACTGGCATTATCATTAGCGCTGCTTGCATTGCTTTTGGGTTGATTTTTTCGTTACCGACCAAAATGTATCTGACTTTTTTATTGGTGAAACGAGAAAGTAAAACAGAAAAAACACCGACGAAAAGCGCACCTAAAGACAAATCATAAAATATGCCTAATATTCCTCAGTATCATGGCATATTCATCTTTATATTCCTGATATGATAATTAAGAATTCGCTTGGAAAGTTAATCAATTCAATGAATTCCCAATTAAGGATATAAAATGAAACTCAGCGAAAAAATAAAGCAATTACGAAATAATGCAGGTTTAACACAACCTGAATTAGCAGCGAAAGCGAATGTTGAACAATCGTATTTATCTAAATTAGAGAATGATAAAGGTTCGCCGTCTTTTGATGTTATTGCCAAAATAGCCGCAGCATTTGATATGGATGTGATGGATTTTATCGACAGCTTAGACATCAGCTTTTTACATGAAAACTTAGCACACTTACCCGAAATCGCCGTGAAATTAGAGCAACGCAAACTTGCGCGAAAATCAAAACAAAAACGCAGTTTTATTGCTTCAGCATGGTTGATTATTATTGGCATAACCTGTGTTATTTTGGGGCAATCAAACAGTATATTTTCTGAAAAAATCTATCAGTATAAATCCATGGGCTTTATTCAAAAAGCTGAGGTCAATAATCATTATAAAGCCCATCCTTTGAGTGAAATCGGTGAAAATTGGGAACAAGCAAATAAGCGAATAGCTGATAATATCGCTCGAATTAATGAAGAGTTGGTATTAACGCGGAGTTATCAAGGAGAAAACTACAGTGAATATTACGGAGCAAAGCGTCGTAATTTTGAATTAATTGACGAGCGTATTATGGAGTCTCCTTGGAAAGACGCCTTTGTGATACTAGGTATGATGCTACTGACCTGCGGTGGATTTGGCTTAGCTTACACGTTTAAGTTTATTAACCAGTAAGTGCTTCGCCGCCCACGCCATAATTTTTATACTCAGGGTGTAAGTCAATATAATCACACCAAACACTAAAATTTTCATAGGTATAACTTTTGTCGTACACAGTAAACCAGCGCGACATGGCAAATGGCGGCAAGCGAAATTTCTTTTTAAAACCATCAATGGCAACCCAACAGGCGAGCTCTTTGTTGGTTTCATTTTTCACTTGTAAACGAGCAAATCCTTCTAAGCTATAGCCATAATAAACTTTAGTTTTAGGTTTGCTGAAGGCGTAAAAAGAGACAAATATCAGCAAAAGACAAAAAAACATCACCATGGTATGACTGATGGGATGCTTGCTTGTTATGGAAGGATTTGTCATAAATCTCATTTAATTCACTAAGTTATTGCTAAAACAAAAATGAAAGTGGTAAGTAAAGTATGAACGTTTTCAAAGGAATTTGACAATTAATCTGACATTTTTCTGTTTTTACTATTGAAAGCTTAAAGCATCGTCTCCATAACTTATTCACAATACAAGTAGATGGTTGTTAAGCTATCGACTCATTAATAGAATAATTTCAAACGTTAGAGTGAATGTAAATATGAACATAGTAGCAGTTAAAAAAGAGCAACATCAAAAATTAAAAGTTGCCAATCAACGTGATTTATCACATGTAGCCAATCAACATATTGCACCAGTAAACGTGCGTGAATTTGCTCAAGCATCAACAAGTTACCCAATCGTTTTAGTAAAAGATCCTGATTCTGAGCGTTTCCGTACTGTGGTTATGCTTGGCTTAGAAGCGGGTGAAAACTTATATCATTCTGATAAAAAATGGCAGGCTATTTATATTCCTCATAGCTTATCAGTTGTCCCTTTTTCATTAGGCTTAGATCCAGATAAAGAAAAAACGTTAACGGCATGTATCGATTTAGACAGCCCTTTTGTTGGTGAAGATAAAGACCAAGCATTATTTGATGACGAAGGTAACGACACAGATTTTTTCAAAGGAATTCAAGAGCAACTTGGTCGTTTATACGACAATGAAGTAGCCAATGAAAACTTTATCAAAATTTTAAAAGAGCATGACTTATTACAAGAGTTAGAACTTAACGTTGCATTTAATAACGGCGAGAAGAAAAAACTTGTTGGATTATACGGTATTAACGAGAATAAACTTCACGGATTATCTGACGAGAAAGCGTTAGAATTTTACAAGCAAGGTTTGTTTATGCCAATTCACGCTATGTTAGCGTCGGCTGGTCAAGTTAATCGTTTAGCACAATTACGTAATGCTAGTGATCACAGTGTTAAAGTTAGCGGCATTCAATACAATGTTGTAAAAGCAGAAGAAAAATAATGACATCAGCTAATGTTGAGTAGTTTGTGTTCAAGTCTAAATGAGTCACTTTTATTGAAAAAATAAACCACTATTCGCATTAAACAAAAGTATCATTATTAGGGAGCCAAAAGGCTCCCTTTTTAATTGGCTCAAGCTATGCTAATTTAAGAAGATATCTTTTTACTTTTTCAGAGACGTCAATGGTCGAAAAGAAAAAAATATCCAAGGAATTGGATGAAAAAATTCAAGCGCTAGCAGGTGAAATTTATGTGCAAGTTGAAGAAAAAGTAGCAGATTTTCTTACGAGTCAGCAAAATAATACCACTCTCTCTGACGACGCTATTCTTGAACATCCTAAATATCGCGTTCTATTTGACCTTCAAAAAACACAACAACAGCAGCTAGAGTTGTTACAAAGTGATTTTACTAACCAAATTGAACAGTTAACTCAAGAGCATCATGCCCATTGTCAGTCTTTAGAAGAAAAAATTACTGAACAGCAAAACATTATTGACAATAATAAAACGCTCAATGTTGCCAAATTAACCGACACGGAAAGTGTTTTGCAAACCAAGCTTGACGAAATTTCTCGGCTAATTGAACAAAATAAACAATTAACAGCAGCGCAGAAAAAATCGTCCGATGAATTGTCGCAGTCGATTAACAGTAATCTCGCTTTGTCAGAACAGCTTGAGCAAATGCAAGCGAGCGAGAAGAACTTACGCAAGAGCGATCAAGCTAAAAGCGCGACCTTAGATGTTCAAAATCAAAAAATTACCGAGTTAAGTGAGCAGTTAAATGTCATCGGTGCAGAATTAGAGCATTTGAAAACAGAAAATAATCAAAGCTCATCCATGAATAAAGAAGCCTTGAATGACTTTCAACAACGAGAACACACCTATAAACAACAATTAGCTGAATTAACGGCTTTATATAATAAGTCGCAACAAGAAATAACTGTTACCGAAACAAAGTTGCAAAAGTCGGTGCTTAATAATCAAAAGCTATTTGAAGACTTAGATATAAAAACAAAAGAAAATGCTCGGCAAAATGCAGCCATAAATCTGAAAAAAACTGAATTAGCAGAAGCAAATAAACAACTTGAAGTGTTGCGTAATGAGCTTGCATTGCAAACCGAGCAAGTACAGCAACAGCTGACGGAAAATAGCGCTTATCAATCGCAGTTGGCTGAGAAAAATAAAGAGTTACTTACAGTTCAAGTAAATAACGAAAGCATACTCAATGCAAAAAATGCCGAAGTGAATCAGTTAACAACTGATATTCAAGCGCTTAATGACAAACTCGTTACAACTCAAAGTGCGTTAGAAAAGAATCAGCAATTATTACAAGAAAATCAACAAACGTTAGCGCAAAAAGAAGCCGAACTTTCCGATTTAAATAAAAATCATCATCATTTACAAAATCAACAGGCTGACTTGACAAAAACCTTAGCGAATAAAGAGCAACAATTACAACAGCAGATCACTGAATCAGAGCAGCAGAAAAAACAAACAGAGCATGATTTACAGCAATTCGCAGAGCGTATAGTTGTCAGTGAAGAGCAGCAAAATAAGAACGCACAACTGCTCGTGCAATTACAACAAAGTTATGACAATTTAGCTGTTTCATTCGAGCAAGCTCAGCATAAAGTTGAAGAATATCAAGTGACAACGGAGCAGTTATCACAGCAAATTAAACAGGCAAATACTGAATTAGAACAAAGTAAGCAGCGTTTTTCAGCTCAAATTGAAAAGCGAGACAAGCAAGAATCTGAATATAATAAAGCGCGCGAGACGATAAAATATCTGCGCGATGAAAATACTGAGCTAACGCAAAAGCTTGAACAACAGGTTTCTGAATTGGAACACCAATTAACCGAATATCGATTAAGGTTTGAGTACGCACAAAAAGAGTTAGCCAAGAGAAATAGCTAACAATTGGTTATAAAAGTACAGTTCCGTTGACGGCTTGCAGATATTAATTACTTGCAGAGGTGAGTTGATTCTACCCCTTAGAATTTAATTGAGTATATAATGTCGGCGATATAAATTTTAGGAAATGCCTGTGGCTATTCATCTTCCCTTTCAACAATTATCTCAGTGGCAAAGAACTGCATTTTGTGCTGCATTAATTGAACGTATGTTACCTAACTATAAAATTTTTGCCGAAAGTGCAGGCTTTGGTGATTACCCTTTGTTACGCAATCAAATCAATTTAATTTGGCAGCGCTTAGATAAAAATCAAAAAGTTAAAATTAATTACGAAGCGCAATTATTAAAACTTGAAGAGCAAGTGCCAGACCCACAAGCATTTGACTTTTTTGGCGTCTATCCTGCATTAGATGCGTCAATGGCAGTGATGTCACTACTACAAGCTATGCAAGACAATGAAGGCAGTGGTTTTGACAATATTTCACGTTTATCAGCTAATAGCGTCAATTTTTATGTCGAACTTTGTTTAGAACAGGCTCATCAGGAAGCAGGTGATGACAATGAAGTGTCACAGCAGGAAATTGACCAACACCCGTTAGTTGAATGGGAAAAAGAAACTCAAAATGAGTTATTTGATTTTTTGAAAAGTGCTCCTGAAAACTTAGTAACGATAAAAACCATTAAGCAGTTAGTTAGTGAACAAGGTTTATCAAATTTAGGCATTGAAATAGAGTAACGGTAAACGTCGTATTTATAACTTTACTGAATAAAAAATATTTTTATGAACATTTTCTAGGCTTTTGTGCGAAATTCCGTTAATTTTAGTGAAAAATAAACAGGATAATTGCATGAAAAGCTATAATATTTTATCTTCTTTACTGGTGATCTTCGCTCTTAGTTCACCCATTTCACACGCTAAATCTACTCAAGAAAAAAACCAAGAGATTGCCCAAGCCATTACCCAAGCGATGGAAGTATTCCAAGTGCCAGGGGTGGCTGTTGCGATTGTGAAAGATGATCAAGTGGTCATGAACCAAGGCTTTGGCGTGGTTGAACACGGCAAACCAGCAAAAGTTAATGCCGAGACTTTATTTGGCATCGCTTCAAATACCAAAGCGATGACAGCAGCGTTAATTGCTCAATTAGTTGATCAAGGTAAATTGACTTGGCAAACCAAAGTGATTGACATTATTCCTGAATTTCAAATGCCAGATGCTTATGTTACCCGCGAGTTTACCCTGATTGATTTATTATCGCATAACAGCGGTTTAGGGCTTGGTGCGGGTGATTTAATGATCTGGCCTGAAACCACTCATACCATGAGTGATATCATTAAAGGGATGAAGCATTTGCCTGAAGTTTCAAGCTTTAGAAGTGAATTTGCCTATGATAATTTGATGTATATTGTTGCGGGCGAAATTGTTGCACGTGTTACGGGTAAAGCTTGGCAAGACAATATTCGCGATAATATTTTTACTCCACTTGGGATGAATAATACCAGAGCAAAATTTTCATTAATTGAAAAAGATAATCAAAATGTTGCTCGTGCACATGTGCCGTTAGAGGGCGAAATTCATGTTGTTGGTGGTAATTTCTTAGAGAAATTCTCATCAGCAGGTGCTGTTGGCTCAAACGTTAACGATATGGCGCTTTGGATCAAAGCACAATTAAACCAAGGTACTTATCAGGCTAATGGTGAAGAAAAACAATTATTTAGCAAAGCACAAAGTGATGAAATGTGGCGTCCACGCACGTTATTGCCCGTTTCTGAAAACGCGACATTAAATGATAAAACCCACTTTTCAGCTTATGGTTTAGGCTGGTTTATGAAAGATTATCATGGCGTGAAGTTGATCCAACACACTGGCGGTATTTTAGGTATGGTATCGAAAGTGGTGTTAATTCCTGAAGCCAATTTAGGTTTAGTTATTTTAACCAATCAGCAATCGGGTTATGCCTTTAATGCGATTGCTAATGAAATAATTCATCGATATTTAGCGATTGATGACACTGATTGGGTTGCGCATTATAAAGCGATCAAAGATAAGCGTAGTGCCAGTGAGAAACAACGTTTGGCGGATAGTGCTGCGGGTGTCGATAAAAACTCAACACCATCGTTAGCGATAGCTGAATACGCACAAACATATCAAGATCCATGGTATGGCGATATTATTATCACCTTGAATGATAATAAATTAGCGATGCAATTTAGCAAAACCCCTGAATTAAAAGGTACACTTGAGCATTACCAGCACAACACCTTTATTGTTCGTTGGGATGATCGCACATTAGAAGCAGATGCTTTTGTGAATTTTAATTTAAATGAAGACGGTTCAATTAACTTTGCCACCATGAAAGCTGTTTCTCGTATGACTGATTTTAGCTTTGACTTTCATGATCTAAAATTAACGCCTCAACAGTAATTATCATTGATGAAACAATAGTGAGGCAGAAGCTTTTGAGTTTTTGTTTCGCTATTAACTCATCACTTTTCTAACTTTAGCTTTAATTGCTCCCCAGTGAGTGATCGGCTTATTTGGCGCTTTAGTTAGTACTTGGGTAATTTGTTGCTCTGTTATTTCCATCTCACCGCCATGAGCGAGAATAATACTGCTGGCATTTAAAGTTGCTACTTTTGCCAAAGATTGTCGATATCGGTTTGGGTAAAAAATAGGAAAAGGGGGTATTAGCCCCATTTTTGTTGCGACAATCAGATCGGCAATATAAATGCGTTTGCTTGGTAAATGGAGTAAAGACAAATCTCGGTCGGTATGTCCCTGTGTTGATAACGCTTGCCAGTCTGAAAAGTTAGGCAGTGTCTCGCCATCATTAAGTTTAATATCCGCTTTGAGGTGGCTGGGATACCACAACCAACGTTGTTTTCTTTTCATTTTATTGGCAACCCAGCGGGTTAACAAAATGTCGGTAATATGCATTAATTTGCCATCGAA
This sequence comes from Alteromonadaceae bacterium, assembly GCA_036735825.1. Taxonomy (GTDB): domain Bacteria; phylum Pseudomonadota; class Gammaproteobacteria; order Enterobacterales; family Alteromonadaceae; genus DAINNQ01. The sequence goes on from DAINNQ010000059.1 coordinate 9,646, forward strand.
GCCGCTGTACCATTGGCCATCGACATTAGCACAGGCAATTTTACAGCCGGTAAGCTGCCTAAGTTTATGCGCACCGCCAGCATGATCTGGGTGCATATGGGTAACTACCACCAACTGCAAATGGCTAAGTGGTCGCTTTAATGTATTGGTAATGTAGTCGCAAATAAAGCGTACATCCGCCCGACAACAACCATCAAGTAACAGTAGTTTGTCTTGATATTCAACTAATAATATCGTTTGAATATAGCCTTTTAGTTGGTGTAGTTTCATAGCGATTTTGCGTTATATTGGTAGAGGCGATAACTTACCTGTCCGGCAATTTTTTCCTTTAACAATGACCAGTTATTAGGTAAGGACAATTGGCTATTTTCGCTTTCCATTTCTATGTAGATCAATGCGTCTTCTTTAAGCCAACCATTGGTTAATAAAATACAGGTTTGCTCAACCAAATTTTTTCTAAATGGTGGATCTATAAATACAAGGTCAAAGGTAGCAGAGACGGACGACGATAAAAAAGATATCGCATCCTGATGAAATATGTTGATATTGTCCGCTTTTAATAATTCTTTATTTTGACGTAATTTCTGCGCGGCGCTTTTATCAAGTTCAACTAAGGTTACTTGCGCAGCATTTCTTGAAAAAGCTTCAAAACCTAAGCTGCCAGCACCAGCAAAACAATCTAAACAATGGCTTTGATTTATATAAGGCATTAACCAATTAAATACGGTTTCTTTGACGCGATCCGTTGTTGGCCGTAACCCGTCTGCCATTAACACAGGTAACTTTCTACCGCGATGTTTACCCGCGATAATTCTTATGCTGCCCGTCGATTTTGATTTTTTATTGTCTTTTGACGATTGAATTCTCGATTTGCGCATAAGTTAAGCTACTTTAGTTTTTTGTCAGCAAGTTAGGTGTTAAGATAACGCCAATTTTATCCCTGTTTAACGCGTTATGACCACAACTAATGATAACGCAGAGAAAGAAATAAGCGTATGTCGAAAAAAAAAGGTATGTTTTCTTGGTTGGGTCTTGGTGGCCAAAAACAAGAAACCAACGAACAATCTCCTGAACAAACATTAGAAAACACCGAGGAAAATAGCGTTCAAGCTACGGAAGAGTCATCATTAATTTCAGAAGTTGTTGATGAAGCTGCAGTACCCGCTGAACATGATTTGCCAGAGCCAGAGCCAGAGCCAGAGCCAGAGCCAGAGCCAGAGCCAGAGCCAGAG
>DAINNQ010000060.1:0-10860 GCA_036735825.1 Alteromonadaceae bacterium
CTGTCTAAAACGACTAGAGCATTGAGTTTTTACACAGCCTGATACGAAACCGGACCTTAACATTAATAGATATTTAAGCTATTTATAGTACTCAAAATCTTTTGCTCCTGACAGAGAACTAAGCCACCATAGCGGTCATTGGTGGCGGTATATTGTACGCTTGCCGTGTTGTATTATTCCCGATCTGTGGATACTTTAAAAAAACTTAGCCCTCACTTTAATCAACCTATTTAAGAAGGGCTAAAATTATCTTTAGTTAATCGAATCAGATAGCCCTAGAAAAAGACCAAAAACTAAAAAAACTATACCACTAAGTTTATTAAATAGTCTTCGACCTTTTTTGTTGTTCAATACTCGTTTCATCTTTGCTGCAAGTGCAGCATATCCAAAATAGATTGAGAAATGAATCAATGCACTAACAAGACTAAGCACAGTAACTTGTGACATCAAAGGCTCTGTAGGTGCAATAAATTGAGGTAATAGCGCAGATACAAAAACTAATGCTTTCGGGTTAAGGGATGTAACCCAAAAAGCTTGTTTAAAAATCTGCCATGGTTGATGATTTAAAGAAGATAGTGAACAGCCAGTATTAAGTTGAGGTATTGTTGAGCGATATATCTTTACTCCCAAATAGCATAAATAGCCAGCACCAAATATTTTAATAAATATTAATAGCTCATTAAATGTTAAAATAACGGCTCCTAAACCTGTCGCGCTGAAAATCAACAAGAGTTGAAATGCAATGACATTACCTAAAATGCCATACGCAGCTAACTTCTTTCCATGATTTAATCCATTATTAATGGAAAGTAAAACTGACGGCCCTGGTGACAACAAAAGTACGGAGATTACCACACTATAAGTAACATATTGTTCTATATTCATTTTACTTCCTGTCTGTACTCGCTAACCTGAGTTTCACTGCCATAATCACGAATAACATTGCCAACTCTAATTCTGAAATGGCTAAATAGCTCTTCTTTTCCTTTTTTCTGTGCGATTTGATGTTCAAGGTTTTCTTTCCATTGAATTACCGCTATTTCATTTTGCCAGAATGACAAAGACAAGAATGTGTTTGGGTTAGAGAGGCTTTGAAAGCGTTCTATAGAAATAAAGCCGTCAATTTGGTTAAGTGTGCTTTTCAACGCTTGCGCCATTTCAAAATATAGCGATTTGCCCTCTGCTTTTGGAGTCACTTCAAAGATCACAGCAATCATAATCTCTCTCCTTTAAGAACTTGTTTGTACGTTGAGGGAACAACTCTTAAAAATGTGCGTTTTTCACTAATAATAAATTTTTCCGTTTGGGCAAAATTGAAATTTCTCTTACCAAGTTCTGATTTGTGCAATCTGCTTCTATAGCTTTCATAATCAGCTAGCGAATCAAAACTAATTAAGCCAAAAGCTGTATCATTTGTTCCTTCATGGGGTAAAAAGTAGCCCACTAATTCTCCTCCACATTGGGGAATAATTTGACCCCAGTTTTCAGCATACTGTTCAAACATGTCTAGTTTGAAAGGATCGATTTGGTATTCAATAAAACAAGTAATTTTCAAAGAGGTTGCCTCAACTTAAGTTTTTCGGCAGTCTATCTCACTTAAATAATGATGCTTCGATGGCTATCGAACTGTGAAGGAAAAAGAGTGGAACCTAATATTGCGTATATCGGAAGCCTGATCGGAGATACGGCTCGCTCCAAAATGCTTACAGCCCTGATGAGTGGTAAGGCTTTAACGGCAACAGAGCTTTCGCTTGAGGCCGAAATCACCCCTCAAACAGCGAGCAGTCATCTGACGAAACTACTAGAAGGTGAGTTATTAATTGTTAGAAAGCAGGGGCGACATAAGTATTTTCAGCTCAAGAATGCTCAAGTCGCTGAACTTATTGAGCAGATGCTAAATATTAGTGCATCTATATCAAATGCTAAAATTTCAACAGGGCCTAGGAACGAGAGATTAAGACAAGCCCGTATTTGTTATGACCATCTTGCAGGTGAATTAGGTGTTAAGCTGTTTGATGCATTGGTGAATAAAGGTCGGCTCACTGAAAACGCTACCGAACTTATATTGACGGAATCAGGACAATACTTTTTTAGCGAAATAGGTGTTGATTTCAGCTTATTTAAAATCCACCGTAGGCCAATATGTAAAGCATGTTTAGATTGGAGCGAAAGAAGAAGTCATTTAGCGGGCAGTTTAGGAAAATGGGTGCTAAACGATGCAATGGATCGCAAGTGGGCGCATCAAGATTTGGATTCAAGAGTGATTCAATTTACTCCTGAAGGCCTTAGTGTCTTTACGAAATTGTATGGTATTTGAAATACATCATCTACATATGCTTTTACATACCTAGTTCAAGGTCTGCTGCTTGGTCTCTGTTAATGTTTAAAAATGAAACTCCAATGACGGCAATGAGCTTGAAGCCGTCTCACAGCCAAGTATAAAATCCTAGCTAACATTCTTCTAAATACAATCAAGTAAGCACAGAGGCTAAGGTCGGCAATTGGCTAAAAGCCGAAGTATTAATTTAGTCATTTGAAGCTTTCGTTTAGCACACAATCTTAGTGGCAAACCTAATGCTATTCAGTGGCCATCGTAAATGTCATTCAAGGGCAGTGTGGGATGATAATAACAGACAGTTCTGATGAAACTAGGTGACAAAACCGATGTAATTATCCTCTACTCCTCAGTCATCGAATAACAGTAAGTAACAAACCAACATGCTAAACTTTAAAATAAATTACTCGCTGGATTAGTGGCTTATTTTATTGCTTAAAGAACAATAAGCCAACGCTTAATATTACTGATGTAGAGCGAAATACAATGGTTATCGCTTAACCCTTTCTGAGGTTATTTATTATGTCGTATATCCACAAAGTTAAAACTACTGACAATTGGACGACTAAACTACTTACTCGTCAGGCATCTAAAGCGCTAGTTTTTACTTTTAATTTGGTTGATATCAATTGTCGAGACTATAAAATTCTTTTTGTTATCTCCATTCTACACAGCTAAATTTTTACGCGTCCATTTACTAATTGCGCTTAGCTAGAATGATCCAATACCAACTTAATAATGTCTTTCTCCATATTTCTTTGTTCTGTAATTATTTGTTGATTGAATATTGCAAAAACAATGTTTGTCGATGCTGGTAAAGTAAACCTATCTATCAAGTGATAATCTATATTACTTAATATTATTAATTCATTCCCTTGACTGGCTTTTACGGTAAACCAAAATTCCCCGCCAGATTTTTGCCAACCCAATACTTGTCCGGAGAAATGAAACACATCTGTTTGCTTCTCGTGATTTACACATCGAAAATATTCTTGAACTACAAAGCAAAGTTCATTGTTAATCCCCAATTTTGAGGTTGCCTCAATATTAGGGTAGCGTTTTAATACAACCCCAGTTTCGACATCGAGTTTAATATGCTCTTTCTGCTTGGGTGAATATAACAGTAATGCATTATCTTGATACAAATCAGTTACCACGCCAAACGGATGCTCAAATTGGTGAGATTTGGCAGTGTTTTTATCCAGTGTTACTAAAATCGGAAATTCGTAATTAGACAGTGAAAGTCGATTATTTCCGCCCCAAACAGGAGGTGACACTCCAAGCCACTGCTGACTGTTTTCGTAAGCCAACATAAGGGATTGAGTTTCCAAATCTAAAACATAAATTTGCGGATAGCCTTTTCTATGGCTGATAAAGGCAAGTTTTTTCCCGTCTGGTGAAATTGAGGGGGTTCTATCAACAGTATTAGAGTCAACTAGTTTTATCGACTGGTTGTTGTTCCCTATGTCAGTGCTAACAATATCAATATCTAGCTTGGCGTAGCTGAAAAAAATGGCCGTTGCATTTTCAGTGTATTGTGGGTGCTGAACAAAATTATAACTTTCAAAATTAAGCTTTTGCCATTTATTATTCAAATTGACTGTACTTAATTGACGACCATCTGATAAAAGAAGCTCTAGACCTGATGGATGCCAACTGAGAAAATAACGATTATTGTCCAAAGTAATGATCTGAGATATAAACTGATTGCTATCGAGATCAAACATTTTTATCTCCGTTATTCCCTGTGGATTAAAACCGGCAATAGCTAATTTATTTCTCTGATGGCTGATGCTAATTTCATAAGGTTCAAAAGTTGGTTCAAAGCGAAGTTTTTCATGTACTTTTTGTACACTCAAATCAATTTTCCATAACAGAATCTTCTTTTTAGAAGACAAATCTTGGTTATTTGATGAATGACCTAGCACATATAACTGATCATTTTTGCCTGCCTGCAACGAACTCGCAGGTTGAATATGGTCTGATATTGTCATCAATGTTTTAATATCTGATGTAACTAAGTTAACTTGTTGTAAACAAAGTTTATTATTTTCTTTACGTGTAATTATGAGTTGTTGATTACTTTGTAACCAAACAAATTCGGATACATGGCCAGGAATAATTAATTTTTCATTGGAAGAAACTAGATCTTTGACCCATAAACTTCTCAGTTGATCAACTACATCATCGTTTCTAAGGAAGGCGATATGCTCACTATTAGGTGATAACTTTGCATTGAATTCTAACGCTGAACTTGCCGTTATCGGTTGAACTTGCGTTACCACAATCTTGCTATTGTCTTCATTTAAATTAGTAAAATTAACCACTAATAAGAGTAAACAAGCAACAATTAAGCTCACTAAGCAAATAGCTTTTGTTGAGATTTTTGGTTCATGTTTAAATGATATTTTTCCATTTAACTCGTAGCCTATTTTAGGAATCGTTTTAATTAGATTTTCGGTACTATCAGTTCCAAGTGCTTTGCGCAAAATAGCAATTGCTCGTCGAATAGAACCAGGACTAAAAACGGAGTGTGGCCATACTTGTTCAAATAAGTATTCTTGTGAAACAACATTGCCGTTATGCGATACCAAAACTAATAATAATTGCATCACTTTTGGTTCGATAGATTGCACTTTGCCATTAAAAGAAATCGTATTTCGCTTAGCGTCGACACAATAATTATGGATGAAAAATAATTGTTCGTTCAGCTTATCTATATTAATACCAGTCACTTAACACCATTTTTAAAGAGCCATCACAAAAAAATCATAATAAAAACACATCGCCTTCATAGACATAATTTAACAAATCGGCAGGATGAGCGACAACATTCTAAAGTTAAACAGAAGAAAAATGCGAATTTATTTATTGATATTAATTGCAGCTCTATTAGTGACACCTTTATGGAGCCACGCAAAAACCGAGACGGAAAATGAAAGAGCCAGACAAATAGCAACAAAGCTGGTTAAGGCTATTAACTCCAATAATTACCGTGATCTTTTAGAGTTTTCTAAAAATATGATTAGTAAAGAGACACTACAACGACTAGGTGGCGCCGAAAGTTATGCTGACTACCTTTCTGCCGAAAGTTATTTTCACGGTGGTTTTGAATTTAATTCATTGTCTATGGTTGATTCCAATCCAGAAGAATTTAGAGCTAACGCATACCTAACATCCAGAAACACCGGTTTTGTTTATCGTGCAGAGCTAACTATTTCCAGTGATAATTTGTCACGCCTTAGGTTTAGAGCAGAATCATATGAACCTGAAAACCTGAACAAACCTTCTGAGCAGGAAGCTATCAAAATGTTAAGTAGTTATATTGATCAACTTGATAGCAAAGATGTATTTTCGGGCGCTGTAGCAATTTCTAAAAACGGCAAGCTGCTCATGCAAAAAGCGGTTGGCATGGCAAGCAAAAGGTTCAATGAACCAAATAATATCAACACCCGTTTTAATTTGGGCTCAATGAATAAAATGTTTACTGCAGTGACACTATTAAAACTCGTCGAACAAGGCCAATTATCTCTGACTGACAAAGTGAGTAAATTACTAAACATAACACCTAAAAATGCCTTATTTAATCAAATAGAAGTACAGCATCTTTTGTCTCATTCATCGGGTGTTGGCGCAATACATTGTGAACAGGGAGATGTTTCAATTACTAAATCATGGACAGATTGCATAGAAGAAATCTCCGCAATCGATGTAAATTTCACTCCAGGTTCACAATATCGCTACAGCAGTGACGGTATGTTTATTGTGGGGTTGCTGATTGAGTATTTAACCAATAACAATTATGACGATGTGATTAAGAAAGAGTTATTAGTACCTGCAGACATGTTAAGTACAGAGTGTTTAGATCTTCAATACCCAGTTAATAATGCGGCAATTGGTTACTATTATCACGGTAAAAAACAACAATGGCGTAACAATTTATTTATCCACAATCGAAAAGGCGACCCAGCTGGAGGTTGCTACTCCACAGTCGGAGATATATTGAAGTTTGCCAATGCTTTGTTAACTAATAAATTACTGAGCCCAGAACTGACTAACTTAGCATTGTCAGCCAAAACTCAGTTTGGCGCAGAAAGATATGGTTTCGGATTCATTGTCCAATTGATAAATGGACAGAAAGTTGTTGGCCACAACGGCTCCTTCCCAGGAGTTAGTTCACAATTGGATATGAACTTAACTAATGGCTATAACATTGTAGTTTTGTCCAACCATAGCTTCGCTGCGGCGCCAGTACTGGCTAAATTTCAACAACTTTTTTGATGTTTATAGTTGAATATTGAAAAACTTGCAGACTGAATAAATTAAAGACGATATACGCCCCTCGTAAAGCAATAGAAGGTTTATTATGCAAAGAATATTACTGAGCACTTTACTTTTGATGGCTTCAAATCTGGCTATAGCAGATGAAGACAATCAAGCGCTTCATAAACTCGTTAAAGATTTTGAAATATCAATAATTAAGAAAGACACGACAAAATTGATGTCTTTGTTTATTAATAACAATGTGCCTATGGTCGGTGTTCACAGCCAAGATGATTTCAAAAAAGCGCTTGCTTGGGGCAAATCAGAACAAGGGTTGGCATTGAAGAAAAGGCTTGGAAGTAAATTTAGAGAGCCTGCTAAATACCTAATAAGAACCCTGCAAAATTTTGCTGACTTAATAAAAACCGATAAGCCATTTAGCGAAAAAATTTCTAATTTGAAAATTAACAAGAGCAATGAAATAGCAACAGTTAGCTTCAATTATCAGTTTTTTGAAGGTGAAACGTTAATGAACTATGGCGTCGAAAATTGGCAAGTTATCAATGATGGTGAAAACTGGAAGATAAGTGCGATTAGCTTTTCAATCAATAGAAAATAAGCCTCTTTAATTAGGAAGTGATAATGAATAAGCAAAATTTTAATCCGCTTTATGTTTCCGGTGCTAGGTTCAGATCATTCTCTTTATTTGTTTTAAGCTTGATGGCTATATTCACTTTAGTAATGTCTTGTTGCTTCAATGTATATGCATTCAATAACGCAACCAGCAAACAACAGTTACCATTGAACAATGAGCCTAGTGAAATAATAGAACCGTTCAGGTATGAACAAAGCATCTATTCTTCTATTTTGACTGAAAACCGTGATTTATTTATCCATTTACCGAGTAACCATAAAGCTACGTCTATCTATTTATCTGTTGGTAATGAGAAACGTGAAGGTAGGGGGTTTGCAAAAGGCGCAGAAATGCTCTCAGAGCTTATTAACAGACACTTAAATTCAGTTAGTGATTTTAAATTCAAGCAATACAACGCTCATAATCATACCTCTGTTGCTTATATTTCACTTTACAACGGACTTAATTATCTTTTTTCTAATCATCAAGCCCCAGCATTGAATAGTTATAAAGAGTATCAACAATATGGTGGTATTGCAGCGTTAAAAGCATTTTTTGCTAAAAGAGGTGCACTGTATCAAAACGATACTAGAGTGCCTGTACATACTTTAGCCGCGTTAGGTTACACATTCATGCAAGAAGGTAGATCTGATTACGCCATTAAGTTACTAAAGAGTAACTTAGTAGAACACACTGATAATTCAGTGCTTTATGGTGCCTTAGCGTTTATTCAAGAACAGAATAAACAACATGAAGAAGCGCTAACGTTTTATAAAATGGCATTGCAATATTTTAATAACACGATAGAAACTGCGGCAATGCAGAAATACTATGTAGCCAAAATTAAAGCGCTAACACCAAGAGTACAAAATTCAAAAGAATAAACATATTCATGCTAGCGTGATGATGAATATTTAAGGAACTCAATTTGAACAATAAACTTATTTGGGTGATTGATTCACCTTTTTCTAGAGCAGTTAAATGGTTACTACTCGATAAAAAAAGTTGCACACTCAGAGCATTTGCTAACATGGAGAACTATGCAAGATGACCACTTGCTAATTGAGTCGAATCCGAAAAAACAAGTACCGGTTTTCATATATAAAAACGAAATCTTATATGACTCTCTTTTAATTGCTTTAAGGTTTTTACCTAATGATTGGCACAAATCGATAGATGCCAAATTATTTCGACTAGCTGATTCCAATTTTGAAGCCGCACTCCTATTCTTATTTAGATCTCGGCTACTAGAAGATAAATTTGGTAAAAGTAATAACAGTGAGCTGCTATTAAAAGCTGGAATTGATAAATACAAACAAAGCTTAGATTTGCTTTTTGATTATTTGACAGAAGGAGCAGTTAACACAACGCTGGGCTTTGGGAAAACACTTGCTTTTTCTACCATTTTGGCTTGTCGGCACATTGCTAAAAATGATGATACTGATAATTATCGGCTTGCCAAATTAATGCAACTAAGTCAGCAAATGCTTGATGACGAAAAATATAATGCCCTTGCATTGGATTACTCTAGTGATACTCGCTGCGAATTATCTTTTAATCTATCTCGGTAATTATCTACATTGACCTAGAACCACCCTAATTCGAGTAAAAATTAGTCATCGTTGGGCAATCCGCTTAAATAACAGTCGAAGCCATCTTTTAAGTAAGAGTGACAATACGACAGCTCTCTGATAAAGGAAAATGAAGAGCACTATATTCAAATTATTTAAAGAATAACAACAAACAACATAGAGGTTTCTCGAGAGAATTATTATGAAAAATTCATTACAACTAATCCTAGTTTCATTATATCTGATCTGTTTATTGCTCACATGTCGCTCGAACGCAATTGTCATCCGGCATGACAAGCCTGATAGTGATTACCAGCAATACGCAGTAAAATTTGCCCCATACCTAGCCCATTTAGATCGCTGTACAGCCACAGTGATCAATGATTATTGGTTGGTAACTGCGGCTCATTGTGTCAACCCGAATGAACAGTATCCATTAAAAATCCAGCATTTAGAAAATGATTATCCTGTTTACAAAATAATCCAGCACCCTGATTTCAAAAAGAAAGGAGAGCCTGATCTAGCCTTGCTACAACTACGTTGGCCACTTAAAAATGCCAAATCAGCGCCTTTTTATAAAGCTAGAGATGAATTAGGAAAATCTATTATGCTAGCAGGTAAAGGTACAACAGGCGATGGTATATCTGGCGACTCCATACAAGACGGAGTACTACGCGCCGCTACCAATACAATCAACGACGTTGATGAGAATTGGCTGGTTTTTACCTTTAATCAAGCGCAAGAGGCAACAGATCTTGAAGGTGTTAGCGGCTCAGGTGATAGCGGTGGACCAGCATTTATCTTGCAATCAAACATTCCCTTTTTGGCTGGTGTAAGTTGTTGTCAGGAGGCTGAACGACAAGGCAGTTATGGCGCAATTGAAAATTATGCTAGGGTTTCAACTCATATTAACTGGCTTGAAAACCACTTTTTAACAACTCCTCCTAAAAAAACGGTCGAAGATCCTATTCTTAGCTTGCTAGCTAATGGCGAAATATCTGCAGCGTTATCTTTGATTCATAGCGATACAAATTGGCAAAAATCGCCACAAGTTACCGAAGAATTATTAACTTATGCCTTCATTTCCAAGAATTTAGCGTTGCTAAAAGCGATTGTATCAACATCACCCCAAGTACTAAAAGGTGATCTTCAAGGCTTGCCCTTACTTGATTATGCATTAAAACAAAACAATGGCGAATTTTTTATCTATCTAGTTGATGCTGGGGTAGATTTAAGTCATCGTGGTTTTCGTGGTCAGCAATATCTTAGCCGACTTATGTGGCAGTATCTCAATTATGATGTTACCCAGTTGGCAACTAAATTGTTACAAGCGGGTTTAGATATCAACCAACAAGATGATCGTGGTGATTCTGCTTTGCACTTAGCTGGTTTCAACGGTGAGCTAAGTCGCGTGAAATTTCTTGTTGAACATGGCGCTGATATCAATCTAAAAGATAATAACGGCAATACATTATTGATGGATGCCAAGAGACGTAGACAGGCAGATATTGTCACTTATCTATTATCAAAAGGTGCCAAGATTAACTGACTGTGATGAACTTTATGACAATCAGTATAATAAACCTTTAAATCATTACGAATATTGCAGAACTTTGCGTTAATGTGTGCAGTTCTGCAAACGTTTTAAAAGCAGTGATGCCACTTCTTTTACGGGTTTAATTTATGAAGCGCTAAAACTTCTTCCTCTAAAATTGGGCCTATGACTACCGTTTGTCTCGCTCCATGTGAAAGAATATGCAGCGCGGATATTTCAAAATCCCAATCAGGATTTTTTCTTCCAAATTCTTGGTAAAACCTGCTTTTGCTGAGCCCAAAAACTAACTTGTGAATGCTTGCCCAGTAAATAGCCGATGAGCACATGGAACATGGCTCATCGCTTGTATAAATAGTGCATTTTTTAAGCGTTGATACATCAAATTGCTTTGAAGCTTGTTGAATTAGGTTTATTTCAGCATGACCAATTAAGTCTGGCTTTGTGATCACAGTGTTCAAGCCCTCCATTAAAACTTTTCCGTGATAATCAACCAGTAAACATG
>DAINNQ010000061.1:0-10695 GCA_036735825.1 Alteromonadaceae bacterium
CAACATCGCCAGCATCTTTACTTTCACCGGCAAATCTTAACACAGCGCCAAATAACCAATCGTTCCAATGATAATTCGCTGAATAATTAGCCGTAAATTTTGGACGACGCAGTAATTCTTCACCCGTGCTCTTATCTTCAGTTTCAACATAGCTAAGTGCAACTTGGTAATCCATATCGCCAAAATTACCTTGATAGCTCACATCAACCCCTTTCATTTTGGCTTGGTTAATATTGGCTGGTTGCCACTGACCAAACTCATTTGGGCTCCAAGCAATTAAGTCTTCAACCTCAGTGTCATAAGCACTGATTTCAAGCGATGAATTTGGCGCTTTTTTACGTACTAATAGCTCATGAGTTGTTGACGTTTCTGATACTAATTCCGAGTTTCCAGAACCAGGCCAGTATAAGTCATTAAACGTTGGTGCTTTAAAACCTGTTCCTGTATTTACACTGATCAACCAATCTTCAGGCAATTGATAACCCAGTGATAAGTTGTAAGTTACTTCCTTTTCATGGTTCGATTTATCATCTAAAGCTGAAGTAGCGCCGTCATCGTCATGTTTGACATCATCATGACGAAGGGCGCCTTCAAATAAAAACGCGTCTGACTGATGGCGAGCTTGCACGAATGCTGCTTTTACAGTGCGTTCATCAACGTCCCACGCTTGAAAGCCATCAACCCAAGAAACTTTATCGGTATTGGTTGATACTGACTCTTGATACCATTCCCCACCTAAGGTAACACCTGTGTTACTCGAAATTTGGTAATGACCTAACAAAGACAACTGATCACGCTGAGTTTGAATTTCATCAGCATCACCTTTTGCAATGCCATTGCCATGTGTAGCACCTTGATCTTGGCTTTTCGCTAACGCTAATTCTAGTGACAAATTGTCAGCTTGATAAACACCCGCCACTTTTACATGGTAGTTTTCAGATTGTTGCTCATTAGCATAATAGCTTGGGCAAGCTTGGGTTGGATCACTCCAACAAGGTGAATCAGGGTATGAGGCATCAAATTCACTCTCACTTTCTTCATATCTGCCCACTAAATTGATTGCGAACTGTTGAGCTACTTGGCTACTACCTACCAATGAAATTGATTGACGGTCATAACCATCAGCATCAGGTTCGTTAATGTCATAAGGATTGTTCGGATCAGACACATAAGCGTTAAAACCATCTGCTTTTTCTTTGCTAAGGTTAAGCGTATATTGATGCTTTTCATTACCAAAACCTACCGAAGCTGAACCATTTTTTAAGCCATTGCTACCGATGCCGAATGAAACACTGCCTTCGTTATTGCCAAAGCGTTTTGTGAATATTTGAATGACACCACCAATAGCATCAGAACCCCATAACGCCGCACGAGGGCCTTTTACTACTTCAATGCGCTCAATTTGCTGAGCTGACATAGTTGATAAGTTGACGGTACCTAAAGTAGCAGAACCAACACGCACGCCATCAACCAAAATTAACGTATGATTACTGTTAGTTCCTCGCATATAAACAGAGCTTGATTGACCTGCATCACCTTGATTAGCAACATGAATACCTGCTACCGTTTTCAAAATGTCGCTCACGCTTACCACTTGTAAACGTGCTATCGCATCGCGAGTAATAATTTGGTTTGATGATAACGCTAAAAAGCTGTCTTGCTGTGAACGGTTGGCCGTTACTAAGATATGCTCATCAGAATCAATAATTTCATCAGCCCAAAGAGGTTGAGCAACAGAAGATAATGCCGATACAATCGACGCTGTTAATAAAGTTTTTTTCATAGTTTCCTCGCCACCAATGCCACCCGCATTAGTTAAACAATAATGAGAAATTAAGTCGGTCTCCGGACTTATTTATTCTAGAGCGTGTTGATCTTTGCTGTTTGATTTTTGTTCATTCTAAACGCATTCTGATCGCGGCACTTGAGTTAATTCATAGTCATTCTATGGTTCATTCAAGTAACAAAGAGCAGGATGCGTTTAGTTGAACCCTTTGGGCAGCGTTTGTTTGGCATTTCTACTGTGTTAACGCTTGATTTGAGTAGAATAACTACACGACACAAGCGTTGCCTTGTATAAATACCAAACAAATAGCTGCAAAAACAAACATGAAAGATCAACACGCTCTAATAACACATCGAATAAACTTACCGTTGCGGGGGCAGCACAAGAGTTTCACTTGTTTCCCTATAGGTTTAGTTTTATCTAAACACTTAATTTCAAAAAGTTATGCTAAAACAAATGCTTTATTCGTTTTAGCTGCTAGTTTTATTACATTTCTCTACAATTACGCAGTGAATAATTCACTACATCGGGGTTCTAAACTGATCTATTTTTTCGCATAACAGCGCTAATTCATCGAGTGATCTAGACGTCATACGATGTAACTTATCGGCGTCTGGTATTAAAAAGGCGTTATGCTTTACCGCGGGTATCTCAGGCCATTGCTGCCAATTCACTTTGTCAGGCGAATTCATGCCATGTGAACTGGGTTGAATAATAATTTGTGGCGCTTTAACCACCACTTGTTCAACATTAATTTGCGGATAATCTGTCGCGCTTTTAACAAAAGGGTTGCTTGCATGGCAAACATCAAGCTGCTGTTGCGGCCAAGCTAAATTGGCGACCGTAGTTAATGGTCTAGGCCATAGTTCATAAAAAACACTGATCGGGGATTTATCTTGATATTGCGCTCGAATTTTTGTTAAACGGGTTAAAAATAATTGCGCTTGTTGTTCAGCTTGTTGTTGATGACCCGTAATTTCACCAAAATAGCGTAGCTCTTTAGCAACATCTTCTAAGGTGTCAGGTTGAGAGTAAACTATGGTTAAGCCTAATTGCTCTAAGCGCGCTAAGTCATCACTCGGGTTACCAGTTTTCCACGCGATAATTAAATCAGGATCTGCCGCTAGTACTTGCTCAATATTTAAACGAGCATAATTACCAATTCTTGGGATGGATAACGCCGCATTGGGATAATCTGAATGTTCGGTCGTGCCAATAATGGTATCACCAGCGCCAACTTCAAATAGCATTTCAACAATGTGCGGCGCTAAAGCGATCACGCGTTTTGCCGGCACCGACTCTTGCGTTTTTGAGGGCAACTCAGCCAATGACGGTGCTGAGCTGGCAAGTAAGCCCAGTAACCCTAGTAAAAAAGAAATATTTTTCATCGTAGCGTTACCAATCAATGCCTTTTTGAACTTTAATGCCAGAGTCAAAGGCATGTTTAATCGATTGTACTTCAGAAACGGTATCTGCCATTTCAATTAAATTACGATGCGCCGCACGCCCAGTAACCACCACATGTTGGCCTGCTGGACGATTCGCAATAGCGGTTAACACTTCATCGACATCTAAATATTTGTAGCTCAACATATAAGTTAATTCGTCTAACAACACGGTATTCACTGTTGGATCCGCCAATAAACGTTTCGCTTCTTGCCAAACCATTTCTGCAGCGGCGATATCGGTTTCTTTATTTTGTGTTTCCCAGGTAAAACCTGTTTTCATCACATAAAAAGGCACACCCATTTTTTCAAGTAAATTACGCTCTCCGCAGTCCCATGTCCCTTTGATAAATTGACAAACTGCCGCGGTTAAACCATGGCCCACTGAACGAGTCACCACACCAAAACCTGAGGTAGATTTACCTTTACCGTTACCAGTGATCACCAATAACAATCCTTTATCATCAGTAGCCGCAGCAATACGCTCATCAACTTTATCTTTTAATTTTTGTTGGCGCTGCTGATGTTTTTCTTTCTTTTCTTGTTCGTTCATTACCTTCTCCATTGAGTGAGTAGATTATCAATTTTTGTTAAATCAAGATGTTGCTGACAAACATCAGCTAATTTATCAATCGCTTGTTCTTGTAAATCGTGTAAATCTTGGCTGTTTTCAAGGCTGGCATCACACCACAAAGCCAATAAATCAATGGCTTTAGCGTTATCGAATATGCCATGTAAATAACAACCTGCTATTTGATTATCTGCGCTGACTGCCCCCAGAAATTGACCGTTTATTTCTAGAATCGGGGCTAATGGTTTATTGTCAGCGGTTTGACGTAATGCTGTTTTACCAAGATGAATTTCATAGCCCTGCACCTCAACTTGTTGACCATTTAGCATTAAGTAACCTTGCTGATTTACTAAGGTTTTCTGTTGTGATAATTCGGTTGTCAGTGGCAAATAGTGTAATCCTGCACTTTCGCCTGCTTCTCCTTCACTACCATAAGGGTCGGCAATCACTTCACCCAGCATTTGATAACCGCCACAAATGCCAAATAATTTGCCACCATAACGTAAATGCTTATTGATCTGTTTATCCCAGCCTTGGGCTTTAATAAATTCGACATCAGCACGGGTATTTTTACTGCCCGCTAAAATGATCAAATCAGCGGCAGGCAAGCTAGTTTCATGAAGTTCTGAGGCATAAATAAACTGAAAATCAATTTGCTCATGCACGCGCAGCGCGTCAAAATCATTATGATTACTCATGCGTGGCGTAACTGGCACAATGACTTTGAGTTTGGCGTTGTTTACTTGTTGCTGTTCATCAACCGCATCTTCTGCAGCTATCGTTAAGCCATGAATATAAGGTAAAACGCCCAAAACAGGCTTATTCGTTCGTTCTTCCAACCATGTTAAGCCTGACTCTAATAAGGCAATATCACCACGAAAACGATTGATAACAAAGCCAATAACACGGTCTTGCTCGGATTGCGATAACAGTGCGAGTGTGCCAACTAGATGAGCAAACACGCCGCCTTTATCAATATCAGCAATTAATATCACTGGGCAGTCGGCACGTTCGGCAAAGCCCATATTGGCGATATCGCCAGCACGTAAATTGATCTCAGCAGGGCTACCTGCACCTTCAACAACAATGCGCTGATAGTTTTGTTGCAAACGTTGGTGTGATTCAAAAACCGCATTGGCGGCTATGGTTTTATAATCGTGATAATCCTGTGCATCCATACTTGAAAACACTTTGCCATGAATGATCACTTGCGCATTTTTATCTGACTGGGGTTTTAATAAAATAGGATTAAAATCGACCGACAACGCAACATTTGCTGCTTGCGCTTGTACCGCTTGTGCTCGCCCTATTTCCCCACCGCACGGAGTAACCGCACTATTTAGCGCCATATTTTGCGGTTTAAACGGAGCTACTTTCAGCCCTTGACGAGCATAAATTCGACATAAGGCTGCTACTAAGGTGCTTTTGCCAGCATCGCTCGTAGTGCCTTGAATCATTAACGTTGACCCGATCACAATAAAACCTCTTTAGCGATTGCGCGATATGTTTCCTGCTCAAAGGTATTATTTCTATCGTTTTTAGTTTGAGCGCTTTTGTTTTGAGCGCTTTTACTTTGAGTGCTAGCAGACGTTTGAGAATCACCTGCAAACTCTTGTTTACTTAACGATGTGGATGACAAATTCGCTAACGAGTTAGCAATACCTGTGACCTGTAATTTGCCATTTTCAACACGAATAGAAGTTAAACTGCCATTGGCAATGGATAATTGGGTATACCAATTAGGATTACGAAAATCGACTTGCAGTAAATGCGCTAAAATCATTCGTATAACGCCACCATGGCAAACTACTAAAATGTTGTTATCTTCATTTCGAACATTTGCAGACTGACTTATTTGCTGATTGGCTTCATGATTTGTTTGCTGATCATCAGTTAACGTTGTCGAGTCTAGCGCGCAAACTTGCTCGCTTATCGCTTGCCAAGCCCTTAATACGCGATAAGAAAAGCCCGTTAATAACTCGGCATTGGGTAAAGGATGCTGGACTGGATTTTGCCAAAAACGCTCTAATGTTTGCCATTGCTGATTATTCTGATAAACCTCGTCAAAAGCTATTCCATCATACTGACCAAAATGCATTTCTTTTAAATCATCCATTGCCACTACTGGCACGGCATAATGTCCAGCCAGTTGTTCAGCTAACTTAGCACAACGCTGTAAAGGAGAAGTGAACACATGGCTAATATTTAACGCTTGAGGCATAAGCTGCTGCACAATGTGATGATTAACGTTGTCGGCAACATTGACATCGGTATGACCATATAAAGCAGCATCGCCATCGACTTTTCCATGACGGAGCAAATAGATATTAGCCATGCTGAGTTCCCTCGCTCTTTACACTATTTACACCCTTTAACGTTAACGGTAAGCCAGCTGTCACTAAGGTGACTTGTTGAGCAACTTGCGCGAGTTTTTGATTCATCCATCCAGCATGATCGACAAATAAGCGTGTTTCTTTGCCCATAGGCACAACACCTAGGCCAATTTCATTAGAAACTACCACGATAGTGGCTTCGCTTTTTGTTAATGCCACTATTAACTCGTCTACACATGCGTGCAAATATTGATCTGCTGATAGTTTTTTCTCAAAAGCGCTGTCATCAGATACAGCATGAAACGCCATAAGCTGATTGGTTAACCATAAGGTTAAGCAATCAATTAACAGATAGGGACCGCTTTGCAGACAAGCTTGTTTGCTCTGAGTATAACCATGATCTGCAAAACGATTTTCATTAAAATCGCTTAAGAGTGCTGTAAGCTCAAGCGGACACTCAATTAATTGCCAAGGCTTTGAATCTCGCTGTCTTTGATGATGTTGAATACGCGCTTTCATTTCATCATCTAGTCCTTGAGCGGTTGCTACGTATATTGGCGCAGTTGAGCAATCAACTTGAGCATGAAAACACGCTAATAACCATTGTTCAGCAAACGATGATTTACCCGAGCGTGCGCCACCTAAAACAAGATGCAACATTATGCCAAGCCTCCAGTAAAGATATGGCTAGCAATCACTAAATAAATCAGCAGTTCTGCAATTTGTTGCGCGGCACCTAAACAATCACCGGTAAATCCCGTTAAGCGAGCAATAAGCCAATGACGAAAAGCGAAACGAAACAGCACTAAAATCACCGATAATTTGATTAAAAGCATCAAGGGTTGATAAAACTGCGAGATGAAGAAGATCGTCGGAACACCTGCTACCGCTAATAAAATCAACAATTCAACTCGACTTTGCTGCACAGCTAAAGGTTTACTTTTACTGAGTAAATCGTCGCTGACGTACTCGGTATCAAAAATTAAACTTGCCGCAAGTGATCGCGATAACCCATACGCACAAATCAGCGCAAAAATCACCACGGAATTTTCAGCGAAATACACCAATAAATAGAATTTTAATAATAAAGCCAACAATAAAGTCACTGCGCCATACGTACCGATACGACTGTCTTTCATGATATTTAAGCGCTGCGCCTTATCTAAACCGCCGCCAATGCCATCAGCCATGTCTGCTAAACCGTCTTCATGAAAAGCACCTGTGAGCAAAACGCTGGCGATCATCATCAATACAACGGTTACTTCTAAAGGCAGCCATGACTTGAAGGTAAGAAAAACTAACGCAACTAAACCACCTACTATCAAACCAACTAAAGAAAAATATCGATTAGCTTGATTCATCCGCTGAGCAGAATATGGCACTGAGCGACTAACGGGTATGCGAGTAAAAAACATCAATGCTAAAGAAAAAATTTGCCACTGCTGTTTTAACTGCACTAAACGCCTTTTTGCAGCAAACGTTGTCAATAATGATGTCACTAACGATGATAATTTGAAAAAAGAGGGCACTACACCACCACTCCTGCACTTTCAAAACTCGCCATGTCATTATAAAAACTGGCAGCCGCACGAACCAAAGGCAAAGCTAACGCCGCCCCTGTGCCTTCACCTAATCGTAAATCAAGTGACAATAATGGTGTGGCATTAAAGTGCTCAAGCATAAATTGATGAGCATGTTCATTCGATTGATGAGCAAAAATAAGATAATCTTTAAGCTCTGGATGCATTTTTTCAGCAACTAAAGCCGCACTTGTGACAATAAAACCATCAATTAAAATACAAATGCCTGCTTCTGCAGCAGCCAAAATAGCCCCGACCATTTGCACAATTTCAAAACCCGCTAATTGCGCCAATACATTTTCGGCCGTGAAATGAGTTTCCGCCTTTTGTGCACGTGCAACAGCGGTATTGATCAAGCGCTTTTTATCAGCAAGTTGTTGAGCAGTAATGCCTGTGCCTTGTCCAACACAGCTATCTGCAGATTGACCTGTTAACGCCATAAATATTGCTGATGCTGCGCTGGTATTGGCGATGCCCATTTCGCCAAACATCAAAAAATTACAGCCTTTTTCTAGTTGAGCTAACACCACTTGCTTACCCAACTCAAGCCCTTGCAACACTTGTTGTTCGCTCATCGCAGCAGTTTGGGTAATATCGTTTGTTCCCTCGCCTAAACGCTGTTCAATAAAAGCATCAGACAGACTTTTTTCTTCGGCAGTGAGTGGCACTTTTATGCCCGCATCAACCACTTTCAAGTCAATATTATTCACTGAACAAAAACAATTAATTGCTGCACCGCCTTGTAAAAAATTGAGCACCATTTGACGAGTAACATCGCTCGGAGCAATGCTGACATTATGCTGAGCAATGCCATGGTCACCCGCAAAAACAATGGCAGTAGGCTTGTTTATTTGGATTTGGTTAACTTCGAGGTGGTTATTTTCGAGATATTGACGGGAAGAATGGCCAGTAACACTTTGCACAATCGCTAATTGTTCAGCCAAAGCTTCTAATTTACCTAACGCCCCTAACGGTTTCGTTTTATTAGCGATCTTGTCTCTAATTTGAGCTAAATATTGTTCGTAATTTGGCTGAGACTTTAACGACTTAATAGTAAACACGAGTTACATCCTGCGCATGATAAAAAGAAAAAAGACACTACCTATTACTGAGGTAATAACACCAATGGGAATTTCTTGCCCAGGCACAACAGTGCGCGCGACAACATCAACCCAAATTAAGAAACAACCGCCCACTAAACCTGAGCTGATCAATAGTTTTGCCGTCGTTTTACCAAAAAAGGGTCGAACTATATGTGGGATCATTAAGCCAACAAAGCCAATGCCGCCACAATAAGAAACGATAACGGCTGTCATTGCCGCGCACATGATCAGAGCGAGTAAACGCAATTTATCAACATTCACTCCAAGTGTTCTGGCACTTTCATCACTGAGTAATAACGCGTCTAATTGTCTGGCAAAAACGAGCGCCAAAATACTGCTGGCTAATACCACAGGCGCAACCCAAGACAAGGCATAATAATCAGCTCGAGCAAGTGATCCCATCATCCAAAAAATCACCCGATTACTGGCAAACGCTTCACCAAAATAAAGGATAAAACTGGTAATGGCGCTAAGTAAAAACGAAACGGCGACACCCGCTAACAACAGATGCTCAATTCTGCGCCAATTACTGTTCATCAACATCAGCACAACAATAAAAACAGCGAAAAGTGCACCTAAAAATGCAGCTAACGGCAGCGAAAATGCTTGTAAGTGTTCAGGAAGCAAACCTGATAAAGTAGCGCCTAAACCCGCCCCTGCGACAATACCAAATAGGTAGGGATCAGCTAACGGATTGCGCGTCACATTTTGCATTAACGCGCCAGCTGATGCTAAGGCAAAGCCTGCCAGAAAGCCCATGATCACCCGAGGAAATCGAATGTCTAATAATATCGTTTGATAAATAGGCTTTTCACATTGCGAAGTAGCGCACTGCCAAACATTCGCAAAACCTAATTCTGCAGTACCAAAGCCCATGGATAAGAATAGTGAAACAACAACCAAACCCAGTAATATGGCTGTGCTAGAAAATACTCCTAAGCGTGTATTCATAGCAATTGCCCTTGCTCAACACCTGCATAACTGACGCGAACTTTTTCAGTTAACGGATTTACATCAACCAAACAATTGAGATGAAAAACCGCCTTTAAAATCTCTTCTTTTAAAACCTGCTCAGGAACGTCACACGCGAGCATGCTTCCTTGCGATAACAGCAGTAGCCGATCGCAATATTGAGCGGCTAAATTTAGATCATGAATGGTCATCACTAACGTTAAGCCCAGCTTTTTCACTATCGATAAAATTTGATGTTGATAAAACACATCTAAATGATTGGTTGGTTCGTCCATGATCAATATTTCAGGTCGCTGAACTATCGCCCGCGCAATCAAACAGCGTTGTTGCTCACCACCAGATAAGGTATTAAAAATTTGATATTTTTTATCGAACATATCGACATTTTTAAGTGCGTTATCGATAAGTTTACGATCGCGATCTGTGTTGCTTTCAAAAAAGTTTTTATGTGGGATCAAGCCCATATTGACAATATCAAATACCGTTAGGTTAAAAACTGCTTCATGTTGTTGGCTGACTACGGCAACTTTTTTGGCAACTTCTTTACGATCCATGAGTGCCTGTGGCATAGAACAAAGACTAATGTCACCCGCAGAAATTTTATTTTCTTGGTATAAGCATTTTAATAATGACGTTTTGCCAGCACCATTAGGGCCAACGATGCCAAACGTTTCACCTTTTTTTACCGAAAATGACACGCCGTCAACGATGACTTTATCATCAATGCGCCAAGTGATATTGCTTGCTTGTAAATGAATGCTTGCCATAAATTCCACAACACGAAAAATGGTGTGCGGCAAAAGAGGAATGTTTACTGGAAGATAAACGAAAAGCCCAGAAAATATACCCACCATGTTACCCGCACGGTATTTATATCAATTTCTGGCAGGTCTCCTGACTTATAG
>DAINNQ010000062.1:0-8889 GCA_036735825.1 Alteromonadaceae bacterium
CTTAATGCAGAATAACTACTGAATAAAGCCATTGCCCATAAACCATGTACGATATATTTGCTTGTTTGTTTACATGTATTTTTATTTGAGCTTTGATTTGTAGAAAAAGATTTTATTCTCTGCATATTTATAAAGTTTTCCAACTTGTGTTAATCCTTCATCGGTGGCGGAGCTAATACTTCTCTGGCACCATTGTGACCAGGAGAGCTGACCACACCTTGAGATTCCATATCTTCAACGATGCGCGCAGCGCGATTATAGCCAATTCTAAATTTTCGTTGCACGCTTGAAATGGATACTCTTCTCGTTTCAGTAACAAACGCTAATGCTTCATCATATAGAGCGTCTAATTCTGTATCAGTTCCTTCAGCTTGTTCACCCGGTAATAAAACTTCATATTCGCTATCACCAGTTAAAATATCAGGTACGTAAGCGGGTTCGCCGCGAGATTTCCAATCATTGACAACCGCATGTACTTCATCATCGTTGACAAATGCTCCGTGTACTCTGACAGCAACAGCTTCTCCAGGAGGTAAGTAAAACATATCTCCCATGCCTAATAATTGCTCTGCGCCCTGTTGATCTAAAATAATGCGCGACTCCATTCTTGATTGCACACGCAATGCCATTCGAGTTGGAATATTCGCCTTGATCAAACCTGTGATCACATCAGCAGAAGGACGTTGTGTTGCTAAAATTAAATGCATACCTGCAGCTCGAGCTTTTTGAGCAATTCGAGCAATTAACTCTTCAACTTTTTTACCTGCCACCATCATCATGTCAGCAAATTCATCCACTAGAATAACGATAGCGGGAAGTTTTTCTAATAAAGGCGGGGTTTGAGTAAAGGCGTCAGAAGGTTGCCACAAAGGGTCAATTAAAGGCTCGCCTGCTTTAATGGCATTACTGACCTTTTCATTAAAACCTTTTAAATTACGAACACCTAGTGCAGACATTAATTTATAACGACGCTCCATTTCTCCAACGCACCAACGAAGCGCATTTGCCGCTTCTTTCATGTCGGTAACCACTTCGGATAATAAATGAGGAATGCCGTTGTACACTGATAATTCAACTTGTTTAGGGTCTATCATGATCATACGGACATTTTCAGGCGTCGATTTATACAAAATACTGACAATCATGGTATTAACAGCAACAGATTTACCTGCCCCCGTTGTACCTGCAACTAACAGATGAGGCATTTTTGCAAGATCTGCAACAACTGGAACACCTGAAATATCACTACCTATAGCCATAGTTAAATGAGAACGTGAGTTTGCAAAAGCTTTGTCCGATATTACGTCAGTAAAAAATACCGTTTCTCTAAACTTATTTGGTAATTCAATACCAATCACTGATTTACCTTCAATGACTTCAACAACTCGGACACTTTTGGCTGATAATGAACGGGCAATATCTTGAGAAAGCCCTGATACTTTACTGGCTTTAATGCCTGGGGCTAAATCAAGTTCAAAACGAGTAATTACAGGCCCTGGAAATACACCAACGACTTCAGCTTTAACGCCAAACTCGAGTAATTTTTCTTCCACTAACCGACTAACTTGCTCTAGTTCAATAGGGTCGATGGGGTTTTCTGTTCTATTCGGGCGATCAAGTAAATCTAAAGAAGGTAAGCTTTCAACACCATCATTTGCTGTGTTCTTTTTCGGTGCTTGCTGCTCTTTTGGTTCATCAACGATAACAGGATCAACCTTTTCAAATGCTGCATTGACTTCATCTATGCTGACATGCTCTTGAACGTTAATCGCTAGGGGTTCCCCCATTAAATCATCAATATTAACAAAAGGCTCCATTTCATCATCTAATTGAAATGGAATATCATCTTTACTTTGCGCAAATACACTTATCTCGTTATCTGTGGTTATTTCATCTAAATTGGCATGATATTTCTCTGCTTTTTTAGCGGGCTTTGATTTTGCTTTTATCTGAACATTATCTTGGTTAGCGGTTGTTATATCGACATCAGTATTGGTCATTTCTTGTGCTGCATTTTCATGCGGGCTCTGCATGCGCGTACCAAACTTTTCTGACACGAAGCTAGGTAACTCATATAACCAAAAAGCAAATTGAATGGTGTAAGCACCTATTTGATCAATCATTTTTAATAAAGACAAACCTGTAAGAAGTACGAAACCTGTACCGACAAACATTAAAAACAATAAGGTACTACCAACAAATGAAAAGTATGGGATCAAGCTATTACTGAGTACATCTCCTAAAATTCCGCCCGCTGAAAAATAGAAAATATCATCAAAGTTCATGCTAGCTATTGATGTTACACCAATATATAGCATGATAAATCCAATAATTTTCAAGCCAATAGTAAGATAATCTAATTGAATTAAACGATGATATTTTTGGAAAAACAACCAACCAATGATGGCAATAACAAAAGGTAAACTATAAGCGATAACACCAAAGATATTCAGTAACATATCAGAAAGATAGGCGCCAACCGCTCCGCCTAAGTTTCTTATTGGGGTTTGGTAACCCGTTTGCGACCAACCAGGATCTGCAGGATCAAAACTAAATAATGCCATCATAATAAACATAGCAAAAACACAGGAAACGAGAAGACCTGCTTCTAATAGTCGTTGTACACCATTTAATTTAGAATTTTCAGAAGACAATATACTTAGCCATACAATTGTATTGTTGTTATATACAGTAAAATAACAAACTATTTAAACGAGTTAAACGCTTTAATGAATATCAAGTAGATATTCCTATTATTTAACGTTTAATTGATAACATATTAGACGATTTCACTTCTTCCATAACAACATATGTGCGACTTTCACTTACCGAAGGTAATCTTAGTAAAGTATCACCGAGTAGTTCTCTATAAGCAGCCATGTCAGATACCCTAGTTTTTAACAAGAAGTCAAAATTACCAGAAACTAAATGGCACTCTTGGATAACATCAAGTGAATGAACAGCTTTAGAAAACTCATCAAATACATCAGGACTAGTTTTCGTTAACGTAATTTCAACTAACACTAATAAAGCCGCTTCAAGTTTATGAGGGTTGAGCATGGCTTTATAGCCTAATATATATTTCTCAGTCTCTAAGCGTTTAACCCTTTCAAGACATGGTGTAGGACTAAGCCCTACCCGTTTTGAAAGTTCTACGTTAGATATTCGTCCATTTTTTTGTAACTCAACTAAAATATTACGATCGATACGATCTAACTTTCTATTTGGCGTATCACTGGACATATTTAAACCTAAAAAAGTGAAGTTTGACGAGATTATATGCTAAACAGTTGCCAAATTCGATAGGTTAATCTGTTGAAAGCGGAATATACTAGCACCATATTTCAACAGGAATATTATTACAGAGAACTAATTATGATTATCGGTGTACCAAAAGAAATTAAAAACCATGAATACCGTATTGGCTTAACACCTGCAGGTGTGAAAGAGTTAATTGTTAACGGCCATAAAGTTATCGTTGAAAATAACGGCGGTGCAGCAATTGGGTTTGAAAATGACCAATATATTGCTGCAGGCGCTAAAATCATTGATAGCGCAGCAGAAATTTTTGCTACTGCAGATATGATCATTAAAGTAAAAGAACCACAGCCAATTGAATGTAAAATGCTTCGCCCAGGCCAAGTACTATTTACTTATTTACATTTAGCCCCAGATCCACAGCAAACAGAATTATTAGTTGCCTCAGGTGCTACTTGTATTGCTTATGAAACAGTAACTTCACCGACAGGTGGCTTGCCATTACTTGCTCCTATGTCTGAAGTAGCTGGACGTATGTCAATTCAAGCGGGTGCTCACGCATTAGAAAAAGCTCAAGGCGGTTTAGGCGCACTTTTAGGTGGTGTTCCTGGTGTTGCACCAGCGAAAGTATTAGTTGTTGGTGGTGGTGTTGTTGGTACTCAAGCGGCTCGTATGGCAGTTGGTATGGGCGCTGATGTAACGATTCTTGACCGTTCATTACCGCGTTTACGTCAACTAGATACAGAATTTGATGGCCGTTTAAAAACAGTTTATTCAACTGCTGATGCCATGGACCAATTAATTGTTGATGCTGATTTAGTGATTGGTGCAGTATTAATTCCTGGTGCAGCTGCGCCTAAATTAGTAACCGCTGAGCATATCAAAAACATGAAAAAAGGCTCAGTTGTTGTTGATGTTGCTATCGATCAAGGTGGCTGTTTTGAAACCTCTAAAGCAACAACTCATCAAGATCCTACTTATGTAGTTGATGATGTTGTTCATTACTGTGTAGCAAATATGCCTGGTGGCGTTGCACGCACATCAACATTAGCATTAACCAATGCAACAATGCCATTTGCTGTGACTTTAGCAAATAAAGGGGCTAAGCAAGCTTTATTAGACGATGCACACTTAATGGCTGGCCTTAACGTTTTAGGTGGTAAAGTTACCTACAAACCAGTAGCAGACGTTTTGGGTTATGACTATGTAGCTCCAGAAGATGCCTTAGCAACCTTATAATTGCAAAGAAAGATATCTTAAAATTTAAGCCGTTAATACGTTGAGTATTAACGGCTTTTTTATCAACAAAACAAAAGTTTTATAGTGTTTGTTTTTTACTCAACGTAAATTTAACCTTGCGATATATGAATATAAGCAAAATATTTTATCTAAAAGTTATTTTACCCTCTTGAGATCTTTACTTAAAATCCCAATCATTAAACTAATTCATAAATTTATCAAATTTGGAGTAATTCATGAGCGAAGCAAGACATTGCCCGTTACTCATTTTGGGTTCTGGCCCAGCTGGTTATACTGCTGCCGTATATGCTGCACGTGCAAATCTTAAACCTGTGATGATCACAGGTATGCAACAAGGTGGTCAATTGACTACCACGACAGAAGTAGAAAATTGGCCGGGTGATGCTGAAGATCTAACAGGTCCGGCATTAATGGAACGTATGCAAAAACATGCAGAAAAATTTGATACTGAGATTATTTTTGATCATATTGAATCAGTCGACTTCTCTTCTAAACCCTATAAATTAACAGGTAGCAGTGAATATACTTGTGATGCATTAATTATTTGTACTGGTGCATCAGCGCAATACCTTGGCTTACCTTCTGAAGAAGCCTTTATGGGTAAAGGCGTTTCAGCTTGTGCAACATGTGATGGATTCTTTTATAAAAATCAAAAAGTTGCTGTTGTTGGTGGTGGTAATACCGCTGTAGAAGAAGCTTTATATTTATCTAATATTGCTTCAGAAGTACATTTAATTCACCGCCGTGAAACCTTTCGCTCAGAAAAAATTCTGACGTCACGTTTAATGGATAAAGTGAAAAACGGCAATATTATTCTGCATTTAAAACGCACTTTAGACGAAGTGCTAGGTGATAACATGGGCGTGACTGGTGTTAGATTGAAAGACACTCAATCAGATGCAACTGACAACATTGATGTTGCAGGTTGTTTTATTGCCATTGGTCATAAACCAAATACTGATATTTTTAAAGATCAATTAGCGATGAAAGATGGTTATTTAACTATTCAAAGTGGCACAAATGGTAATGCTACTCAAACCAGTGTTGAAGGGATCTTTGCTGCTGGTGACGTTGCTGATCATATTTATCGTCAAGCTATTACCTCTGCAGGTGCTGGTTGTATGGCGGCATTAGATGCTGAAAAGTACTTAGACGCACAATAATTTATCTTCACACGAAAATCTGAGGATTGATAATGGCAGAGACTCTCCAATGGTTAAATCTGGACAGTCTTAGTTTTCCTCCTATTGAGCAAGCATTAATAGAACCGAACGGTTTGCTTGCTGTAGGAGGAGATCTCTCCCCTGAACGCTTAATCTCCGCTTATTCGAACGCTATATTTCCTTGGTTTAATCAAGGCGAGCCACCACTATGGTGGAGCCCTTCCCCAAGAGCAATTATCTTTGTTGATAATATTTCAATTAATCGCACGTTAAGAAAAATACTTCGACAACAACATTTCACTGTAACTATTAATACCGCTTTTAACGATGTGTTAAATTATTGCGCTAATGCACCTTTTAGAAAAGAAGGCACGTGGATCAATAATGATATGAAAATGGCCTACCTTAACCTTCATCAATTAGGTATTGCCCATTCAATTGAAGTTTGGATTGACGAACAATTAGTTGGTGGATTATATGGCGTGGCAATAAATGGTTATTTTTCTGGCGAGTCAATGTTTTATATCAAAAGCAATGCCTCGAAAATTGCGTTAGTTTATTTAGCGCAACATCTAAAAAGCCAAAATATTCAGTTTATTGATTGTCAGATCAACAACCCTTTTCTTGAAACTATGGGTTGTGTTGACATTTCACGTGAAAAGTTTCTACATCTACACAATCATGCGTTGAAAGATAAAATTTCACCAAACTTTTGGCAAGCACGAACGCTTTAATCTTCTATAATAATGTTATGAACGAAAGTTATCAATTAGGCATTAGCCAAACATTCCCCTGTAATTATTTGCCCGATGAACAAGAACGGTTGTTGATCGCGGTAGATAAGCGATTACAGGATGATGTGCATTACGCTTGGCTCATGTCGCAAGGGTTTAGACGAAGCGGCGATCAAATCTATCGCCCACATTGTATTAACTGTCATGCCTGTAAATCACTGCGAGTATTGGTTAAAGACTTCCTGCCAAGTAAAAGCCAAAAGAGATTACTTAAAAAAAATCCCCATTTAACCATCCAAACAAGCAAACTACGTAAAGATGAATATTATCCTTTGTACGAGCAATATATAAATACCCTTCATCAAGACGGAAGTATGTATCCTGCAAATTACGCGCAATATGAATCGTTTATCGATTGTCAGCTAACAGAGCAGGTGTTCATTGAACTCTGGGATAATGAGCAATTAATCAGTGTCGCCGTAACAGATGTACTAGATGATGCCTTATCAGCCGTTTATACCTTTTATCATCCAAGTTATCGCCAAAACGGATTAGGGGTTTATTCAATATTGTCGCAAATTAAAATTGCTCAAGAAAGAAACAAAACATTTCTCTACCTCGGATATCAAATTGATGAATGCCAGAAGATGAATTATAAGAATCGTTACTACCCGCACCAAATTTTGACAAAAAATCACTGGCAAACGATAAATAAATAGCACTATAGCTTTACTTTACCTGATCATTTGGGCATTATCTGCGCAGCTTTTTATTAATGCACAAATTAGAGGTTTAACGCCCAATGGCGAAAGAAGAAAATATTGAAATGCAAGGTACGGTTTTAGATACTTTACCAAATACTATGTTCCGTGTTGAGTTAGAAAACGGACATGTTGTTACCGCCCATATATCTGGAAAAATGCGTAAAAATTACATTCGTATTTTAACAGGTGATAAAGTAACGGTAGAATTAACACCGTACGATTTATCTAAAGGTCGCATTATTTTCCGTGCTAGATAAGATAAAAAACATCTGATATCAAAGCTCTATTTATAGAGCTTTTTTTATGCCTACGTTTTTTGAATATAGTTTGTTCGGTAAAATCATTAAACGCTATAGATTTTCAACAATTGTTGAATCTTGATTTTTCGCGTGCTAAAGCAAATTTTTCATGTTCAACCAAGCGCTCTCTTTCTGCTTCACTTATTTCTGAGTCACTTCCAACAAAGGTAAATTGTCGAGTGGGATACAGACGAGAGAAAATAAAAGCGACTCTTTCCATATGAAAATCAGAACTGATAACGATGATTTCATCATCTGGAAAATCAGCAAAATGTTGAGCTAACAATGTCGCATCTTCAACAGTAAATCCACTTTCGACAATAGCTAAAAAGTTTAATGAAGGAATACCTAAAGATATTAGATAGTCTTGTAAATACAGAGCATGAGCAACTTGGGTGACATTAAAGTGTTCCCCAAACCCACCAGTACAAATGATTTTACAGTCATGCTTTGAGTGATATTGTTGGTAAATCGACAATGCTTTTTGACAACGAGAAACAGCAAACGGTAATAGTTTACCGTTTGCATCGTTTGAAGAGCCTAATACAACTATTAGCAAAATAAATTAATGTTCTACAAGTTCTTTTTTAGATTCATAAGTTAATACCAATTTATCTTTTTTAACACTCACTTTGGCAACACCGCCTTGTGTTAAACCGCCAAATAATAGCTCATTGGCCAATGGTTTTTTCAAATGCTCTTGAATGATACGCGCCATAGGACGTGCACCCATTGCTTTGTCGTAACCATGATCAGCAAGCCACTTTTTGGCATCTTTCGTTAATTCGAGCGAAACACCCTTTTCATCTAATTGAGCTTGTAAAACCACAATAAATTTATCAACAACTTGGTGTATAACTTCATCAGATAAATGATTGAACCAAACGATATTATCTAGACGATTTCTAAACTCAGGTGAAAATACTTTATTAATTTCATCCATTGCATCAATGCTGTGATCTTGTTGTTTAAAACCAATCGATTGACGCGTTGTTTCCTGAACACCCGCATTGGTTGTTAATACTAAAGTAATGTTTCTAAAGTCAGCTTTGCGGCCATTATTATCAGTTAATGTGCCATGATCCATCACTTGCAACAAAATGTTATAAACATCTTGATGAGCTTTTTCAATTTCATCAAGTAACACCACTGCATGAGGATGTTTTAGTACAGCGTCTGTTAATAACCCACCTTGTTCAAAACCTACATAGCCTGGAGGAGCACCGATCAAGCGACTCACAGCATGTTTTTCCATATATTCAGACATGTCGTAACGCAATAACTCAACACCTAAAATTTTAGCTAATTGTTGGGTTACTTCAGTTTTACCTACACCTGTTGGGCCTGCAAATAAAAATGAACCGACAGGCTTTTCTTCATTGCCCAAGCCTGCTCTTGATAAACGGATCAC
>DAINNQ010000062.1:8989-10527 GCA_036735825.1 Alteromonadaceae bacterium
ATGAACCGACAGGCTTTTCTTCATTGCCCAAGCCTGCTCTTGATAAACGGATCACCGACGTTAGTTCATCGATCGCTTGATCTTGACCAAAAACGACTAATTTCAAGTTTCTGTCTAGCGTTTGTAGGCTGTCTTTTTCAGAGGATGAAACCGACTTTTCAGGAATACGGGCAATTTTTGCAACAACACTTTCAATATCATTGTCATTGATCACTTTTTTACGTTTTGAAGCTGCGACTAATTGCTGCTTAGCGCCCGCTTCATCAATGACATCAATCGCTTTGTCTGGTAAAAAGCGCTCATTTATATATTTTGCAGATAACTGTGCTGCAGCTCTAAGGGCTTTGTTGGTATATCTAACACCATGATGCAATTCATACTTCTCTTTCAATCCAAGAAGAATTTTTGTTGTATCATCTACACTTGGCTCAACAATATCAATTTTTTGAAAGCGACGAGCAAGTGCACGGTCTTTTTCAAAAATACTTTGATACTCTTGATAAGTAGTCGAACCTAAGCACTTCAATTTACCTGATGACAATAAAGGCTTAATGAGATTTGAGGCATCCATCATGCCTCCTGATGCAGCACCTGCACCAATAATGGTATGAATTTCGTCAACAAATAAAATTGCATTACCTTCTTGTTCTAACTCTTTTAATAAAGCTTTAAAACGTTTTTCAAAATCACCACGGTATTTAGTGCCAGCTAATAAAGCTCCCATATCTAGAGAATAAATCGTGGTGTTTTCCAAAAACTCGGGGACTTCTTTAGAAACGATAAGATTAGCTAAGCCCTCAGCAATTGCTGTTTTACCTACACCTGCTTCCCCAACAAATAAAGGATTATTTTTACGTCTACGGCCTAATACTTGTAATGTTCTTTCTAACTCACTACTACGACCAATTAACGGATCAATGTTGCCTTTTTTCGCTTCGTCATTGAGGTTCGTAGCAAAATTTTCAATGGTTCTAGGTTCTTCTTCAACTTGTTGAACCGACTCATCACCTGTACGTGATGCATCATTTTGCTCTATTTTAGCAATGCCATGCGAGATAAAGTTAACGATATCTAACCGACTAATATCTGATTTTTTCAGAAAATATGCCGCTTGAGATTCTTGCTCACTAAATATAGCCACTAACACGTTAGAGCCATTAACTTCATTTTTTCCTGAAGATTGCACATGGAAAACTGCCCGTTGTAAAACCCGCTGAAAACCTAATGTCGGCTGAGTTTCACGTTCTTCCTCACCTTCAGGGATAACAGGCGTGGTTTCATTAATAAAATCTATGAGCTCGACACGTAATTTTTTCATGTCTGCACCACAAGCAGTGAGTGCATCAATCGATGATGGATTATCAAGTAAGGCCAACAGCAAATGCTCAACAGTCATAAATTCATGACGTGATTCTTTCGCCCGACGGAAGGCCATATTCAAGGAAATTTCTAAATCTTTATTTAACATAGGCTACTCCAATATAAAACCTAGTACTCTTATGCTTTTTCCATCGTACACTTTAAAGGGTGCTGATTTT
>DAINNQ010000063.1:0-10519 GCA_036735825.1 Alteromonadaceae bacterium
TTCCTTGATACTTTTCTAAATCAAAATCATTAACAGGCTGCATACCTTTTGGAATGCCCGTGCAGCCCGATAACAACATCAAAGTAAGTAAAACAATTATCGAAGACGTTTTAATATTGAACATGTTAAGCCACTATTTCCTTGCAACTAATTGCACTGTACTTGTCGAGCGCTCTAAAAATGCCCCTTCACAATAAGCGAAGTAATAAAGCCATAAACGTTTAAAGGTATTGTCATAACCAAGTTGTTTAAGTTCAGGCCAAGATTGCAGAAAATTAGTTCGCCAATCAGCTAATGTTCTAGCATAATCCAAACCAATATCTTCAATAGATTCCGTGACTAAATTACTATGCGATGTCATATATTGAGACAAGATATTCACGGACGGCAAAAAACCACCTGGAAAAATATATCGCTGAATAAAATCAACATTATTTTTGTAGTATTCAAACCGTTGATCAGCAATGGTTATCGCTTGAATCAACAACTTTCCGCCTGATTTAAGTCTATCGTTACATTGCTGAAAGTAACTTGGTAAATATTCAAAACCAACGGCTTCAATCATTTCAATAGAGACAACTTTATCAAATGTCCCTTTTAACTCGCGATAATCCTTTTTCAACAAGGTAATTTTATCGGTTAAGCCTTCTTTAGCAATACGGTTTTTGGCGTAATCAAATTGCGCGTCAGAAATGGTGGTGGTGGTTACATGGCAGCCATAATGTTTGGCGGCATAAATAGCCAGACCTCCCCAACCCGTGCCAATTTCGAGCAGCTGATCATCGGCAGTTAACGATAACTTTTCACAGATAGTTTTCAGCTTGTGCTGCTGCGCCTCGGCTAGCGTCGCTTCATCATTGAGATAAATTGCTGCAGAATACATCATGCTGCTATCTAAAAATCGAGTATACAGTTCATTACCTAAATCATAATGCGCCAAAATATTACGTTTTGAGCCTACCTCGGTATTTTTATTTCTAAAATGAGTAAGCGTATTTTTAAGTTTATTTAACCACGATTTATTTTGTTCCAACATATCGGTTTGCTGCTGAGCTTTGGCAAAAATTCGGATCACTTGTGTTAGGTTTGGACTACTCCATTTGCCTTCAATGTATGCCTCAGCAGCACCTATACTTCCACCTTTAACAAAATCTCGATATACACTGACGTCATGAATGTGAATTTTTCCGACAATCGTGTTATTTAACACTTTTTCTGGAAAAACTTTGTGCTCAGTTCCTTCAATCACTTCCAATTGCCCGTAGGTTAACTTTGAGAAAACCGATTGCACTAAAGCACGGCAGCGTTTATCAAACCAACTTGCCGACTTTACAACCCTAACACCTTCAATTTGTTCCATAATGTCTCCTACAAAAACAGCTTATTAACGCGTTATGAACCCGTTTTTTGATAACCTAAAAATGGTACTCGCTTAATCATCAATCTCAATGCTTGCCAATATATTGCGCTAACAACCTTGATTGTCATCACAGGTAATTGGCACCATATGCGCAGCAAATTTTGCTTACTAAATGCTTGTTTCCGTAGTATCAGTTTTGCTTCAAAAATTTTTTCATTAACATTATTTGCCTGTTTAGTACGACGATTTTCAATGTTAATAAGCAACTTATCATCCTCTTCATTAGGCGGTTTGATATGCCAAAAATACGACATATCTAAGTCCAAAAAAGGAGATACTTGAAACACTTTTTTCGTCTGTAAATCTTCATTTTCTTTTAACAAATCGACTAAATAATAATGCCGTTCATTCCAAGGAGTATTACTGACTTCTGCAAGCATTTGCGTGCAGTTATCGTTTTTGTCATAACAAAAATAGAAATTTGCTGGGCTAAAATAAATGCCAAAACATCTCACTTGTACCAACATCACGATTCTAT
The DNA here is from genome assembly GCA_036735825.1 of Alteromonadaceae bacterium. Taxonomy (GTDB): domain Bacteria; phylum Pseudomonadota; class Gammaproteobacteria; order Enterobacterales; family Alteromonadaceae; genus DAINNQ01. The sequence goes on from DAINNQ010000063.1 coordinate 1,899, forward strand.
TAATGTCTTGATGACCATTTAATAACTGCACTTTATTTACAATACGATCAGATAAGTGATTTGGTTCACCCCGAAGGTAATCTTTTTCAACAAAACGCAATGGGTGATACCAAGAAAAACCAAAAAAAACCTGATTTTTCTTGTTTTTTTCTAACTCAAAAACATCTAACGCCAGCATATATAATCGATAATTAAAACGATGTTTTTTGGGGCTAAAACGTTGATGTATCACGTTGCCACAATAAATATGATGATGACTTAACGAAGGTTTCATTAATGACTCGTTTTTTTATGACGTGTGGTCAAAGGAGCAATCAAAACGCTTTGCGACTTCAACAGCACTTTTAACCCCATCTTCATGAAAACCATTATGCCAATACGCGCCTGCAAAATGGGTATGGTTAACGCCGCAAATTAAATGTCTTTGTTGTTGCGCTAAAATAGATTGCGACGAAAAAATAGGATGATAATAAGTAAATTCTCTTAAAATAAAGCTTGGATCAATATCGTCTTTTTGATTTAAGGTCACGCAAAAAGTATCAGGGCTGTTAATACCTTGAAGGATATTCATGTTGTAGGTAACACTTGCGGCTTTGTGTCTGTCTTGGCTTAGTTGATAATTCCAGCTCGCCCAAGCTTTTTCTCTATGCGGTAATAAACTAATGTCAGTATGCAGTACCACATTATTTTCACTGTAAGGCATGCTTGATAAAAGAGATTGTTCTTGCGCTGTAGCATCGTTGAGAAGAGCTAAGGCTTCATCTGAGTGACAGGCAAGAATCACTTCATCAAATACCTCACTCATCGTGTCATGAAAGTGTATTAATGTTTTGCCATTTTCTCGGGTTATACCACTAATGTTGGCATTTACCCGAATGTTATCTTTGAATGGCGCAGTTAACGGGGCTAAATAACTCCGTGAACCTTCAGGAATTACATACCATTGTGGTCTATCAGCAATGTTTAACAAGCCATGATGATAAAAAAACTGCACAAAAAAACGAAATTCAAATTGCTGCATTTGTGCCAATGAACTTGACCAAATGGCTGCGCCCATCGGCAAAATATAATGTTCAGCAAAAAAATCATTGAATCGGTTATCTGATAAAAAGTCACCTAAGGTATAGCCATCAACATAATGGTTGTTTTCAAATACCTTTTTACACTGCTGATTAAAACGTAATATCTCTTTTACTAGCAGCCAAAACTTGGGACGAAGAATATTTCGACGTTGTGCAAATAAAGTATTGAGATTGTGGCCATTGTACTCCATACCCGTTTGACAATTATGAACCGAGAAGCTCATTTCGGTTGCTTGTTTGCCTACTCCAATTTCAGCAAGCAAAGCTAAAAAATTAGGGTAAGTTTTATCATTAAAGACGATAAAACCTGTATCAATGGCATAAGTTCGTCCATCTTTTTCAATATCAACGGTTGCAGTATGTCCGCCAATTTTGTCATTTTTTTCAAAAACGGTGACTTGATGCTTCTTTGCCAGTAAATACGCTGCGGTGAGACCTGAAACACCAGCACCGACTATCGCAATATTTTTCATGAAACGTGCTTCCTTAAAATGAGAGATTGCCACCATGAAGCTGGCAAGAGCGCGAATAGCTTCAATAATAATGTTAAGCGTTTGGGAAAATGTAAATAACGTTTGCGCGCTTCAACCCCTTTAAAAATAAGCACAGCTGCTTGCTCACTGGTCATCAAAAAAGGCATGTTAAAATCATTTTTATCGGTTAAAGGCGTTTTGATAAAGCCAGGGTGAACAAGCGTTACATCAATATTATGCTGAGCTAAATCTAGTCGAAGACTATTGGCTAAATAGTCCATGCCTGCTTTTGATGCGCCATACGCTTCACTGCGTGGAAAGGGTAAAATAGTTGCGCTTGAGCTGATAAAAACAACGTGTCCCCCTGCATTTAATTTTGGCAGTAGCGCACTGAGTAACCAACCGAGAGATACAAGATTCGTCTGAATCACATCACTAAATAAATCACCATCAAATGCTTTTGCATTATCGATATAGCGGCAATCACCCGCATTTAAAATAAGCACATCTAGTGATTCTATTGCACTTGTCGCCTTGAGTATTTCTTGCTGATTAGTTATATCAAATGCACAGGTTTGAAGCGCTTTTTCTTGCATAAGAGTTAGCTGTTGTTGATTACGACCACAAGCAATAACTTTGTTACCATGCTCTACATAGGTGTTAAATAAGGCATGACCAATACCCGATGTTGCTCCTGTGATCAGGACAGTTTTAGCTTGATTAGGGTGGCAAGTCATTATTTAGCCGCTCGCTTTTTTAGCCATTTCGTCAGCTTGCCAAATACAGGTAATTGCTCATACAGCATAGCGCCGACATCAAGATAATCTCGGTGATAAATCACTTTATCTTCCTTGCCTTGAATATGAGAATTGCCAAATACGGTAACGGGTTGTCCTTTATTCAATTTAGGATGCTGATAAACCATTTGCCAATAAACTGCAGCCTGCACATCGTCATTGATCACTTGCTCTATTTGAAACGAGCAAGCTGATAGGTTTTGATATAAATTTTCAAAATAATGTGACAGGTTATCTAATCCCTCAACTTGATGAATAGGATCAATAAAAACAACCTGAGGATGATAAATATCAGCTAATAAATGTAAGTTTTCTGTCGTAAGCTTTTGATAAAGGTTGACAAAGTTACTCAACCATAATGGTGATCCTTGCGAAAGTACTGAAACTTTGTGGTTTTGCATATTAATTTCCATAATCATGACACTGAAATGCAAAGTTTATTTATAAAAAGCTAATGCATTCAATCTTGCCGTTTTGTGTTCAACGATCGCCGGCCAATAAATATCGAGCTGCTTATCAGCGATGTATTGATGAGGAAAATGAATCTTCTTATCCGGCACATCTTTAAGCTCTGGTATATATTTACGGATGAACTCACCATTTGGATCAAATCGCTCGCTTTGTCTGATCGGATTAAAAATTCTAAAGTACGGTTGCGCATCACATCCTGTGCTAGCAGCCCATTGCCAGCCACCGTTATTCGCCGCTAAATCACCGTCTATCAATTGCTGCATAAAGTATTTTTCGCCTAAACGCCAATCAATCAATAAATGCTTAGAGAGAAAACTTGCCACCACCATCCGCAAACGATTATGCATCCAACCGGTTTGGTTTAATTGACGCATGGCAGCATCTACAAGCGGATAACCCGTTCGTCCTTGGCACCAAGCGTCAAAATACGGTTGATTATTTAACCAACGTGTTTTTTGATATTTGTTATTAAAGCACTGGTGTTTGCCTAACCTTGGTTCATGAAACATTAAGTGTCGATAAAATTCTCGCCAAATTAATTCATTGACCCACGCAAACTCTGGTCGATCATGAGCAAGCAATATATCTGGATACATTGCTAATAATTGCGTTAATACATATCTTGGGCTGATAACGCCAGCGGCTAAATAGGGAGAAAGACCTGAGGTTCCTTTAATGGCAGGAATATCTCGGCGTGCGGCATAATCAATAAGCTTCTCTTGTATAAAAACAGGGAATGCTTGTTGTTCAACAACATTAGCGAGTGGCCATTTTGCCGAAGGGCCTGCCGCAATTGGGGAGTTATTTTGAACAACACCATGGCTTTCATTATCGTTAAGAGCAGGTAACTTACCTAAATATTCGAAACCATGATCTCTGACATAGCGTAACCAAGCTTGTTTAAATGGCGTAAACACCTTATACATTTGACCCGATTGATTGACCACTTTGCCTTTAGGCACAATAACATCAGCTTCGAATAACGTTAACTCAATACCTTGTGCAATTAATTGTTTATCGCGCTTTGCTTCGTTTACCTCAAGCTCACTATTGGCAAGCACTTGTTTAATGCCATGCTGCTGACAATATTGTTTAAGATAAGCAATCTGAGCAGTAAAATCGGCTACGGTTACGATATCCAGTGCTATTTGGTATGATTTCAATTCATCCGCGAGCCAAAAAGCATGGCGCTTAATAAAATCAATTTTTATTGCCGACCAATCATGCGCTTGCCACTGTTTTTCAGAAATAAAAAAAAGTGCCTTGGCAGGCACGTTTGCATGTTTGTTTTTGACAAAATAATTCAGCGCAGGATTATCATGCGTTCTCAGATCATTTCTAAACCAAAGTAACAAAATTGTTCCTTATCAATAATAACTTATCTATTTTATTGTCTTACCGTTTGCTGTTTAGCGCTTATTTTTTAGCTTTTACCTCCTAGCCTTTTTACCTTTAATAAGCATACCTCAGTTTAAGTTCATCTGGATATGGAGATAAATACGACTGCTGTGCTAAATACGATTTGGGGTATTGCAGCAAATAGTGCTTAATCAAGGTCAACGGTGCAATTAAAGGAACCAGCCCTTTACGGTAATCGGCGATTTGCGCACATAACTCTTCACGTTCCTTAGGCTGTAAATGCTTTGAAAAATACCCTTGGATGTGTTGCAAAGTATTCGCATGTTTTTTACGGGTTGCCACTATTTTCAGTGCCGTCATTAAGCCTGCAATATATTGCGATGACATTTCATCAATAGATAAGTCTGGCTTTGCTAATAACTGCCCGAGTTGTTTATAGGCAACTAAGTCATGACTCATCACGGTATATTTATATTGAGAATGAAAAGTCATTAATTTGTGTTTCGTCAAACCTGATTCAACAAGGTTTTGCCAATGCTTGTATGCATAAACTCGTGCAACAAAATTTTCTCTGAGCAATGCATCATTGAGTCGACCATTTTCTTCACAAGGCAATAAAGGATTAGCGAGCATGATTTCTCGGGCAAAAGCACCAACACCATGCGAAGGCAACGCATTTCCTTCTGGCGAATAAACTTTAACTCGTTCCATGCCGCAGCTTGGGCTTTTAGCACAAAAAATATAACCGCTTAAATGCTGTGTCATTCTAGCAACTTTCTGCCCATATGCTTTTAATGCGTCAGTCACATCACCACTGCCATCAGGCCTTGATACACGAATAACATTGTCATGACTTATCTGCCGAATAGTGGGTCTAGGAATAGGAAGACCAATGGCGACTTCTGGACAAAAAGATTGATAACTCACATGCTTTCCAAAGTCTTTTATGCAAAAAGTCGACGGTTTATTGCTGGCGTCAAAACGCACCTTTTCACCAATCAAACAAGCACTAATGCCAATATGTAGATCGTTTTTATCAACTGAATGAATCATTGCTCACTCCTTAATAAATAAATGCGCCAATAGGATTTAATAACTTATTAATACCTTGAGTAAAGTGCAAAGCATCATTCGCTACTGTGTAGCACAAGCAACCATTAGGTGATACTGGGTTATGTGTGTTTGAGCAATCGAGCATAATAAAGTCACCTTTTACATACTCACCTTTTTCATCATGAAAAGTACCATCTAACAACACCGTCAGCTCAAAACCTTTATGGGTATGTTCAGGCACACCGCCACCGGGAGCTATGTGTAATAAATTAGTATGTATTTCGCCTTCATTTAACATTAACCGACTTCGCGCTAATTTGCCTATTTTTGCGGCTTTTCCTATTTCCACTTTATTGATTGCTTGAGGTAAAACATATTCAACGCCATTAAACGTTACGCGTTTTTCTGGCGTTTTTGTCACGGTATCTACGTCATCGAACTCAGTAATATTGGCAATCATAGAGTCAAAATCATCCAACGAATTAAGATCAACTTGGCTTGCTTCTTCAACAATAAAACGATCTAAAAAAGCTTCTTCAAACGTTGCTTCAGCGCATTGTTCTGTTAACTGAGCAATTTTTTTCTGACATTCACTACACATGTCAGTATGTATAGCAACACCAATAGCAAGAGAAGCAGGTAAATCGCCATTAACAAATGCTTGTAATAACTCAAATTTAGGGTGATGTTTAATCATGGTTTTCTCCAAACTGCACTTTGAGTTTTGCTAATGCTAAACGCAAACGAGATTTGATGGTGCCTAAAGGTAAATTAAGATGTTTCGCCAGTTGTTCTTGCGACATTTCCATCAAATAATAACCCTTCACTACAGCTTGCTGTTCCTCAGGTAATGCAGCGATCACTTTCAGCAATTTTTTGTTTTCCAGATGGTCATCAAATGACTCTTCTTCGCTACTCACCCCTTGCACAATCGGCCAAATATCATCACTGAGATTATCTTCTTTATTGCCCTGCATTTTTCTTAATAAATCAAAGGTAACATTGCGCATAACCGTGTAAACCCATGTCGTCACTGCTCCTTTATTCTCATCAAACATATGTGCTTTACGCCAAACATTGCTCATGGTTTCTTGCACCACTTCGCACGCTTGGGTTTCATTGGGAAATTTATCTCGGGCTATGCGCTGAATTTTAGGTGCAAAAAATTGAAACAAATGCGTGAACGCTTGTTTATCGCGATGATTAGCAACAGCATTAAGCCATTGACATAACTGAGAATGATCTATTTCTTCCGACATTCTTGTAGGTGTAGCATTACCGACACTACTTAGCAAATTTGATTGCTCTGCGGACATAATTACTTCCTAAAATCACATTTATACTCTTCATACGACTCAGAGATAGAAATAGATCACTCAAAATAAATTTTTTTCTTATTTTTCACTAAAAATAATACTGTGAACTAGATTTTTAGCTTCTTCAAAAGAGTGCTGTTCAATGAACCTTGTTTTAAGATTTAATGCTATCGGCAACAATTCTAACCAACGAGCGACAACCCAATTAGCACTATTTTCTGTCGGCATTGCATATAACGTATTAAGCATTTTATCTTCACAAATTAATTTTTTAAGTGATTGATATAATTCAGACGTATTGGATTCAATTGCATGTTCCGACCAATGACTGAGCAACTCGACATCACCAAAGCGCAACTCATCTTTATCTTGGCTTAACGACAAAATTTTCACCATGGCCGAGCATTTAACATCAATTTCTAACACCCCATCTTTTCCTTGATGGAAGTTGACTACTTCAACCCAACTACCCCATTTATTGTCATTTACTCTGTTCTTTACTTCGCTTTTTTCTTCGTGATGCTCTGCACTTTTTGAGCTTATCATCAGAACAAAACCCTGCCCTTTAGCCGCAATGGTCACCATTTTAAGATAGCGCTGTTCAAATATTCGCAGTCTGGTAACACCTCCTGGCAAAAGAAAGGTAGGAATAGGAAAAAGAGGTAAATGGAGTATTTGATTATTCATTGGGTTACTCATTTAATTTCAATACTTATCTATACGAAAAATTCTTGATAAAGGTTCATTTATGAAGAAAAAAAGCCCCTGAAGCAGGGGCTAGAAGGATGTGTGAACAATTGAATTGTCGACACTTTTGGGAAAAGAAATCATAGCAATCGAAATAATTAGTCGGTAATTACCGTATCAATAACATGGATGACACCATTGGTTGTATATATGTCGGATATGACAACGTTAGCCCCACCAATCATCAACATGCCAGATGCTGCGTCGATACTTACGTCAATAGTATTACCTGAAGCCGTTGTTAACATGCTGCCATTAGCCGAAAAAGCATCTAACGAGCTTAACGTTGCGCCACTGATGACATGAGATAATAAAACGGAAGTTAATCCTTCAACATCGGCTAATAAAGCGGATAAAGCATCAGGCGCAATTTTTTCAAATGCTGCATTGGTTGGTGCAAATACGGTAAATGTAGCATCTTCATTTGATAATGTAGTCACTAAATCTGCAGCTGTTAACGCCGTAACCAGGGTTGAAAAATTATCAGGATCGGCAAGTGCGACTTCAACAATATTTTGTGTAGGTGTAGCCATTTCAGCTGGCGGTAGAATGACATTGTCTATGACATGAATAACACCATTATCAGCCATAACATCAGCACTAGACACTTTTGCTCCATTAACGAATAACATAGAGTCAGCATAAGATAACGCGACATTTTGTCCGTTCGCCGTTGCGGCTAAACTATCCATCGCTTGTGCTAGGCTAATTGCCGAATCTGCCATCACTTTTCCTGGCAAAACATGATAAAGCAAAATATTGGTTAACTGCTCATTAGTTAAACTTTCTAATGTCCCTGCAGGTAATTTAGCAAACGCGGCATCTGTTGGAGCAAACACTGTGTATGTTTCATCTAAGTTAGCCAAAGTCATATCAAGACCTGTTGCTTGCAATGCGCCAACGAGAATGTCAAAGCTACCATTATTACTTGCCACATCAACAAGGCTCATTGGTGGTGCAGGAACTTCAACGTCACCAACAATGACCGCATCTATCACATGGATAATGCCGTTAGTGGTATAAATATCTTTTGTGACGATATTGGCACCACCAAAAGTGAGCATATCTGTCATGGCATTTATCTTGAGTTCAATCTCAGCCATCGACGCTGTTTCAACCATTGCGCCATTTAAGGTATATGCAGTAATCGAATTAACTGCACTACCCGCGACAACATGTTGCAACAAAATAGCTGATAACACCTCTGGATTATCTAAGAGTGTATTAATTGTTTCTTCACCAATTAACGAAAACGCATCATCTGTAGGTGCGAACACGGTGAATTTAGTACTTTCATCAGCAAGTACAGCATCTAAATTGGTT
>DAINNQ010000064.1:0-10264 GCA_036735825.1 Alteromonadaceae bacterium
CTTATGTACATGGCAAAAATAGAAACTATATTAATAATATGGAATTAAATAATAACAAGCTATGAGTGATCGTCAGTATAATTATTTTGTCGCAGCAGCAGTTATTGCTGCAAAGCTTGATCAAGCAACAAAAACAGCACAACAACTGTCCTTAACTGCTAGTAACGCAAGAGCAGTAGCATTAAGAGCAGGTGAAAGAGCTGCCGGTTTTCGCCCGCTAACAGATTTTATCGATCGTCTTGCCGATGTCACCGTTAAATCCTCTAAACAAATAAATTCTCTTGCGGCACTTTTAAGTAAAACAGCAGCAGATAAGTTTCGCGCTGACGCAGCAATTGACAAATTTGATGTTGTTTATGTGAGAGCGAACCAATCTTCCAATATTTCCAGCTTAGATAAAAGCTATCAACGCACTAAAGCCCATCAGAATGAACTTGCTTTAGCGTTTGAAACACAAATAAAAAAATTAGTAGATGAACTTGACGAATTAAACGGAGAATTAAGAACAGCGGTTATCTTAGCTACTTTATCGAGAGTGGAGGCATCTCAAGCGGGTTCTTTATATCAAGAGTCACTTAATAATGTTGCTAACAATGTTGAAAGTGCCGCTCAACGGATAAAAACACAAATTATTTCTTCGCAACAACTTGTTTCGTCGCTCATTTAATTAGGATTATAAATGAAAACACAGAAAATATTTGAAAATAAAACTCATCAATGGCTGATGATGGGGCGAGATATTGATAAGCCGGACGCGATAATTGATACCAACCAGTACGTAGTTGTCACGCAAAATAATGCTTTGCTTATGGATCCTGGAGGTATTGAACTATTTTCAGCTATGTTAGCAAACGTGATTAAACAAATTCCTGTCGAACAAATAACTCATCTATTTGCCTCACATCAAGACCCTGACATTATTTCATCTTTAGGATTATGGGATCAGGCCTTAGAAGGAGCAACTTTACATTCTCCATGGCTTTGGGAAGGATTTATAAAGCACTTTGGTATGGAAAATATTATTTATAAACCCATTGCCGATCCCGGCGGAGAATTAAAGTTAGATAACGTCACACTGGAATTTATTCCAGCTCATTATTTACATTCCTCTGGAAATTTTAATGTTTATGATCGCGAAGCAAAAATTCTAATGTCTGGAGATATCGGTGCTGCACTAGAGCAAGTAGATGCGCCATTATTTGTCGATAACTTTGATGAACATGTTGGAAAAATGAAAATGTTTCATCAACGTTGGATGCCCTCAAACTCAGCGAAAAATGATTGGGTGAATCGGGTCAGAGCATTAGAAATTGACATGATGTGCCCTCAGCACGGCAGAATATTCAAAGGAGATGACGTTAAACGCTTTTTAGACTGGTTTGAAGCATTGCCAGTAGGTTTGCTTCACGAAAAGTAATAAACAGTGGTAATGAAAAGTTATGATGGAAATTAAGTGAGGATTAACGTTACAATTTAATCAATACTTGCTTGGTCATTAACTTGGTCAATAAATTCATACAAAATAATGGATTGTCTATGTCACTTTCTGTCGTCATTTTAGCTGCGGGTAAAGGCACTCGCATGCGCTCTGCATTACCTAAAGTTCTACATACCATTGCAGATAAATCTATGGTTGAGCATGTCATTGATGCAGCTCGCTGTTTACATGCAGAAAATATTTACCTCGTTTATGGTTTTGGTGGCGAAGTTTTACAAGCCAAAGTAACAGGTGATGATTTAACTTTTGTGGAACAAAAAGAACAATTAGGAACGGGCCATGCGGTAGATATGGCTTCACCGCATTTAAAAGATGAAGAGGATGTTCTTGTACTTTATGGTGACGTTCCCTTAACAAAAGTTTCAACTTTACAGCGCTTAATAGCAGCAAAACCTGACAATGGCATGTCATTATTAACAGTCACGCTTGATAACCCAACAGGCTATGGCCGTATAATTCGTGATGCCTCACCTCAAGGAAAGGAAACGGTTGTAGGTATCGTTGAGCAAAAAGATGCAACACCTGATCAATTACTCGTGAATGAGTGTAATACGGGTATTTTGCTCGCCAATGGCGGTGATTTAAAGCGCTGGTTGGCTAACTTATCTAATGATAATGCTCAAGGTGAATACTACTTAACCGACATTATTGCTGCTTGTCATAATGAAGGTAAAGTTATTGCAACGGCTCATCCCGATACAGAAATCGAAGTTGAAGGCGCTAATAATCGAGTACAACTAGCTGCGCTTGAGCGTGCATTTCAATTACGCGAAGCAGAAGAGTTAATGATAAAAGGGGCAAGTTTACGTGACCCAAATCGTATTGATATTCGCGGTAAAATCGTTATAGGGCAAGAAGTACAAATTGATATTAATTGTATTTTCGAAGGTGAAGTTGTTTTAGCTGATGGCGTGAAAATTGGTGCTAACTGTATATTAAAAGATTGTACTATTGGCGAATTCAGTGAAATTAAACCGAATACTATTATTGAAGGCGCTGTTATTGGCGATCTATGTTCAGTGGGTCCTTTTGCCAGAATTCGTCCAGACACTATTATGAACAAAAATTCTCATGTGGGTAATTTTGTTGAGATGAAAAAAACCATTTTAGGAGAAGGTAGCAAATCTGGTCACTTAACTTATTTGGGTGACACTACTATCGGCAAAAACGTTAATATTGGTGCAGGTACAATTACTTGTAATTATGATGGCGTGAATAAATCGCAAACCATTATTGATGATAATGCATTTATTGGGTCAAATAGTTCATTGGTTGCACCTGTTTTTGTTGGTAAAGACTCAACTGTTGGTGCAGGTTCTGTAATTTCTAAAGATATTGAAAATGACCAATTAGGTATAGCTCGAGGTAAACAACGCAATATTTCTGGATGGCAAAGACCTAGTAAGAAGAATAATTAATGAGGCAATTTCTTTATTGGATTTTATTGATATTAGGAATACATATTTGTGGCCATGCCCAGGAATATCCATTAATAGCCGTAGCTAATTCCAGTAATGTATTACAATATCAGAATGCAGGAAAAGCCGAAGGTCCAAGTGTCGATATATTAACGATGTTATTGGACGAGGCAGATTTATCTGCAGATATTGCCTTTATGCCTTGGACACGCGCATTAAAAACAGCAACTACTCGTCCTAATACTATCATAATGACAATTGTAAGGACGCCAGAACGAGAAGATAATTTTCATTGGATTGCTAAAGTAAGTGACACGGTAAAGTCATTTATATCGTTAAAAGAAAATTCAACAGCTGTTGTTTCTAGTTTTGAACAAGCAAAACAAAAAATCGTTGCAGTAATTAGAGGCTCAATTAGTGAAACTTTTTTATTAGAGCAAGAGTTTTCGCAAGATAGAAACCTCTTTATAGTTTCAAATACTAATCAAGCGATCCAACTACTATTAAATAAAAAGGTTGATTTAGTGTTTTGCGACCCCTCGGTATTTTACTTTTATTTCGCTGAAAAACAGCTAAAGAGCGAGGAATTTATAGAGGTTAATACCATAGAAGATACTCGAAAATCGGGTTATATAGCCTTAAGTAAAGGATCGGATATTGCTATATTGAATAAACTTAAAGCAGCTCAACGCATTATTGAAAAAAATCAAAAATACCACAATTTGGTTAAATATAGACCATTATTACCAACAACTGATTAATAATGTCTTAAGCCTGTTCGATTCTTAATGACCTAAAGATAATAAACTATCAGTAGTTTTATGTGGTTATTATTCATTTTCGTCATTCAATTATCGGATTGTAAACTCTCAAATATCCGTTATTTTAGTATAAATATTGTATTGTAAAAATTTTAATTAACCATATAATAACTTTCGGTTTGAAATTTAGGTGTTTAATCGAAACTTATGTCAAAAAGAAATACTAAACAACGTCGTCATATCATTATTACAGAGTTAAATGAACTTGGCGAAGTCAGTGTTGATCAACTCGCTAAAAAATTTGATACCTCGGAAGTTACCATAAGAAAAGATTTAGCAGCACTTGAAAATAGTGGCTTATTGCTTCGTCGTTATGGTGGAGCTGTGCCTTTACCAAGAGAATTGATCGAACCTAAATGCGAAAAAGTTTCAAAACGAAAGATTAGTATCGCTGAAAAAGCGGCCACGTTAATTCGTGATCATAATCGCATTATTTTAGACAGCGGCAGCACAACTACCGCATTAGTCAAAGAGCTTGGCAATAAAAATGGTTTAGTTGTGATGACTAACTCGCTATCCATCGCCAAAGAAATTCATGCGTTAGAAAATGAGCCAACGTTATTGATGACAGGTGGCACTTGGGACCCTCATTCTGAGTCCTTCCAAGGTAAAGTGGCTGAAAGCGTATTGCGTTCATATGATTTTGATCAGCTATTTATTGGCGCTGATGGTATTGATATTGATAGAGGTACAACAACCTTTAATGAATTGCTCGGTTTAAGCCAAGTGATGGCGGAAGTATCACGAGAAGTGATCGTGATGGTTGAGTCAGAGAAAATCAATCGTAAAATTCCAAACTTAGAAATCCCTTGGCAACAAATTCACACCCTCATAACAGACGATGATTTACCGTCGGATGTTAAAAATAAACTCATAGAACAAGGCATCAATTTAATTTGTGTCAAATAATTTAATTTGTGTCAAATAATTTAATAATAAGGAAAAAAATATGTGTGGGATCGTAGGTGCAGTAGCACAGCGTGATGTAGCAGATATTTTGGTTGAAGGGCTAAAGCGCCTTGAATACCGTGGTTATGACTCGGCTGGCGTAGCTGTTATTGATAATGATCATCAACTTAAACGTGCACGTCGATTAGGTAAAGTACAAGAACTTGCCGATGCCTTATCAACTGAGCCTTTAATGGGCGGTACAGGCATTGCGCATACTCGTTGGGCAACACATGGTGCACCGAGTGAAATTAACGCGCATCCGCACGTATCTAGTGACAATATCGCTGTTGTTCATAATGGCATTATTGAAAATCATCAGGAACTAAGAGAAAAATTACAAGTGTTAGGTTACGTATTCGTATCTGATACAGATACCGAAGTGATTGCTCACTTAGTGCACCATGAAATGAAAACAGCTGATTCGTTAGTTGAAGCATTTCAAAAAACCGTCATTCAACTGGATGGTGCTTATGGTGCAGTTGTTATGGATAGCAATGATAAAGACCGAATCGTCGTTGCTCGTTCTGGAAGCCCACTAGTTATTGGTTATGGTTTAGGTGAAAACTTTATTGCTTCTGACATGTTAGCTTTATTACCGGTAACACGTAAATTCTCCTTTTTAGAAGAAGGTGATGTTGCTGAAGTTACTCGTTTTAACGTCAATGTTTTCGATAAAAATGGCAATGCCGTTGAACGAGAAGCTAAAGAGCGTGAAGTTGCGCAAGACAGTGGTGACAAAGGTGAATACCGTCACTACATGCTGAAAGAAACCTACGAGCAACCAACAGCAATTCGTAACACATTAGAAGGTCGTTTAATTGGTAACACTTTAGATATCAACACCTTTGGTGAAGGCGCTGACGATATCTTTAAAGAAATTGAACACGTTCAAATCATCGCTTGTGGTACCAGTTATCATTCTGGCATGGTCGCGCGTTATTGGTTAGAAGCGTTAGCTGGCGTTTCTTGTAATATCGAAATAGCGAGCGAGTTCAGATATCGTCGCTCACATGTACCCAAAAATGCCTTACTTGTAACCATTTCACAATCAGGTGAAACGGCTGATACATTAGCGGCGCTTAGACTAGCAAAAGAGCTCGGATATCGTGCGAGTTTAACAATATGTAACGTACAAGGTTCTTCACTGGTGCGTGAATCTGACTTAGCCTTTATGACGAAAGCAGGCGCTGAAATTGGTGTTGCTTCAACCAAAGCATTTACTACCCAATTAGTCGGTTTATTAATGATGACGCTGGCGATTGGGCAGCATCATGGCATGTCACAAGAGGTGCAAAATGAAATATCAACCTCATTAATGACACTACCTAATAAACTTGACGAAGTATTAGCACTTGCTTGTTCTATTGAAGATTTAGCGGAAGATTTTGCTGATAAGCATCATGCTTTATTTTTAGGCCGCGGAGACCAATATCCGATCGCAATGGAAGGCGCACTCAAGCTAAAAGAAATTTCTTATATTCACGCTGAAGCTTATGCTGCTGGTGAATTAAAACATGGTCCATTAGCATTAATTGATGCCGAAATGCCTGTTATTGTTGTTGCACCAAAAAATGATTTAATTGAAAAATTAAAATCTAATGTTGAAGAAGTTAGAGCGCGTGGCGGCTTAATGTATGTTTTTGCCGATCAAGATGCACGTTTTGAAAGCGACGAAACAATGAAAGTGATCAATGTACCGCATTGTGACGATATTATTGCCCCGATAGTTTATACCTTACCGTTGCAATTACTGTCGTATTACGTCGCCATTATAAAAGGAACCGATGTTGATCAACCGAGAAACTTAGCCAAATCAGTTACGGTTGAATAGTTAAGTTGTTGACTCTGATTGTGTTGTCGTAGGGTGTGTGATTCATAGACATCCTTTCTATACTTGGATGTTATGAACGATGAAATTCAACAAAGACTTAAGTGGATAAATCTTTATCAAGAAACTAACAAAGCTGGCTTGGTTTGCTTGCGTTGTGGAATATCTAGACCAACATTGCGAAAGTGGTGGTCTAGATATCAAGAACAAGGTCTAGATGGACTTAAAAGCTTAAGTAAAAGACCTCACAACTCACCAAATCAAAAAACGTCCCCAGAGTTGGAGGCTAAGATTCTGGCCTTAAGGAAATCTAGAAACTTAGGCGCACGACGAATCCAAAGTGAGTTACTTAGAAATGAGCAAATTAAGCTAGGGCTAGCTACCATCCATAAAGTCCTTATAAAGCACCAAGTGGAGCCAATTGTTATTTATCGTAGAAAGCCTGACTTCAAAAGGTATTCTAAGCCTATTCCGGGCGAAAGAGTTCAAATGGACACCTGTAAAATTGCCCCTAATTTATACCAGTACACCGCTATTGATGACTGTACACGCTATCGTGTGTTAAGGCTTTACAAACACCGCACAGCAGCTAACACCATCGATTTTGTAGAAGCAGTTATTGAAGAAATGCCATTTCCTATACAGCGATTTCAGACTGACCGTGGAACTGAATTTTTTGCTGAAAAAGTGCAAAAGCTATTGATGAGATACAGGATAAAATTCCGACCAAATAAGCCAGCTTCACCTCACTTAAACGGCAAAGTTGAACGCTCTCAAAAAACGGATAAAGCTGAGTTTTATGCAACTGTAGATTTGAAATCTGAAGATATTCACATGCAACTTGCTGACTGGCAGCACTATTATAATTGGGAAAGACCACATAGCGCTCACAATGGAAAAACACCTATCGAAAGGTACTTTGAAGTTAGTGAATAAACACCATTTTCAGACGAGATTGAGGAGTTTTATCAAGCGCATAATGAACGTGTTCAGCTATCAAATTATCGAAGAGATTTAGAGATCGCAAAATTGAAACGATCTCTATGAATCACACAATTAACAGGAACCAATATACATGTGTTTTGAAAAATTTCCGACAACTGCACCTTGATCACTTTTATTGTAATACACGATAAACCTTACACATTAATACATAACATACTGAAGATTTCATCCTATATCTGCCCTCCCCCCTTTAAACAAATTTTTCTTATTTTCCTCGGTTTTGTATAGCTGTATATTCATCTAAGTATTGTTTGTGTTTTCTTTGGTGCCACTCAATCATCGTTTTTGATTTTTCAACTGCTTGCGTTTGAAATTGAATGGCCTTTGAGATATTGCTCAAATCTGCATGAGCTTTAGCCAAACTTGACCAAGCATAGGCTGATTCTGGATAAAGCTTTACTATTTTTTGATATATCACTAATGCTTTTTCTGGAGCTTCGGCCATTAAGGATTTTGCTAGTGCTTTTAACGAACCCTCAGCTGATACATCAAAACCATATTTTTTGGTCGATAGGTTGGCATAATAATTAATGATAGCGTTGACTCCCTTTTTTGAAATAGCCGAATCAGCTTGAAGATCGCTATGAATATCATCAAAAAGTGCTTCAATGCCGTTGATAACTGAAACTATCGGTTGTGACATATAGTTATTTTGATTGTTATGGTGCGCTTGCCAATCCAGAGATTTTGGGGCTGAAGTTTTTAATGCCTTTTCAATAATATCGAATGAAGCAAGGCTTCCTTGTTCATATTGATGGTTGCCAGTGGCAAGATATAAAAATCTCATTTTATCATCTAATTTTGTCAATTTTTTGCTTGCTTCAGACGTTATTGCGGCAAAATCATTTGCCAGTGAAGGGCTGGTAATAATATATGCATTAAATAAGTTGGGTCTGTTTAGCAGTGCATATAAACCTATTGCGCCATTTGACATAAATCCGCTGTAAATTCTAAAGCTATTAGTTCTATATTCTTTATCTATTGCGGTAAGTAAATCATGCTCAAAAAAGTCGAGCATTGTTTGATCGTGAGGATCGTTGACAATGTTCTCAAACACTTTGGCAAATTCAGGATTATATTTTGCCGGAGTGATAATAATGGATTCAAACCAAGGCCATTCGCCATTATGACTTAACCAATCATGCATGCCACTGAGGTAAGTCTGACTACGTGGATGTAAATCAAAAAATACAAAATACTTTTTATTTTTCCCACTATCCTCATTGTAGCTTTGAGGTAGGGTAACGTTATATTCAACGTCGTCTTTAAAAATACTCGATTTTACTTTTAATACTTCAACAGGGTTGAGCTTGGTAACATCTACTGCATAGGTATTTTGAGTGCAAAAGATTAAAAAAACTAAAATCGTTAAAATTATTTTTATCATTTAAAATCCATTATTGTTTGTGTGCTGAATGCTTCCGTTTATTCGGAGGCAAATTTTTTTGGTTTTCCTGCCGTATTTGGCAAATCGTAAACTGTCTTTTTAAAATTAAATTTAATGCATCGGAAGTGCTACTGTAAACTCAGTTCCTTCACCTATTTTACTTGCTACCGTTATCTTTCCATCATGAGCTTTAACAATGCTATCACAAAGGTAAAGGCCTAACCCTGTTCCTTTAGTGCTTCTATTGTGAATATCACTTACACAATAAAATGGTTCAAAAAGATGGGGAATTGCCGCGGCCGAAATTCCTTGTCCTGAATCTGAAACTATGATCTGTAAAGTTTCTCTGTCTTGTTTAACTGATAATTTGCAGTCAACATCGTCAGCATTATGCTTTAAAGCATTGCTTAGCAAGTTTCGAATTAAAAATTTTATACGCCCGACATCAACCGAAATCACTACTTCAGGTATATGCCCGTCATTTATTATTGACTTGAAAGCGTCAATTTCAATCAGAACATCGTCGATTAACATTGGTAAATATATTTTGGTGATATGCAAAGCTCTGTGACCGGCTTGTAATCTCTCCCCCTCTAATAATTGTTCGATTAAAAGGTTCATCTGTTCTAAGTCGTTACTTATCTCAGTTAAATGCTCACTTTTTTCTGCCATCGCTAATGAAATTTTCATTCGGGCTAATGGTGTTCTTAATTCATGACTAACGGCTAAAAGCAACTCATTTTTAGCTTCAAACATAACTTTTAGTTCATCAATCATCTTATTTATACCCAAAGTAAGATCAGAGAATTCGTTTTTAGGATGCTTTTTAATGCGCTTACTAAAATCACCAGTAGAAACTTTTCTTACTATTTTAAAAACATCCATTATTGGCGTTAGCCAATATCGCAATATAAAATAACTACAGATGCCAGTGATTATCATTAACAGCCAAGGCCAAAATACTAGCCATTTAGAGTAAACTATTAAATTAAAAGGAGTTGACGTAATAGCTACACCACCATCGGAAGATTTATAAATCAAATAATATTTGGACTCAAACTTCACATAAAATAACTCTTTTAACTGCGATGATTTATGGAGCAATACCGAAATATCAGGAAAACTTTTGTTAGTAGTGTAGCGGGATCCGTTCCTTTCAATTAAAATATTACCTTTTACTTCTTCTGCATATTGATTTATATCAATCGTATTGATTGGCTTGGCGTTTATTGACTTAAATAGTAAAATCACGGAGTCGTAACGTTGATTTAGCTGAAGTAATGCTTCCTCTTCATCAATTACAAAATACGCGGCGGTCAAACAAAGAGCTAATAAAATGGTTGTTGAGCCAAATAG
>DAINNQ010000065.1:0-10264 GCA_036735825.1 Alteromonadaceae bacterium
ATTTGGTATTAAGCCCTGTGTCATTTGTTTGTGTGCTCATTGATATGATTAAAAATAATGACGAGCAAAATAGTCAATTTCAAAAATTGATGAAACTAGGTGAGCAAACCGATATTTGGTTAAACCTGTTTGGGCAACATAAGCAGCAATTATCTAAAAATGATGATCTTTCACCATCAAAAACTGCAAGTTCTCCATCCGCTCAAAACCCATTAGATCAAGCAGGGCAAAAATTTTCTAACGGTAATGCGGATCAATTTTTAGAAAAAATTGAAAGCTTAATTAAAGAAAAAGCCATCAAAGAACAAGCTATTAAAGAGCAAATTAAAGAACAAATTAAAGAACAATCTGTCGAAGAAAAAGCTCTCAATGAAAAAGCGCTCAATGAAAAAAACATGGAAGAAACAATTAAACATTCCCATATGGCCGAACAAGATAAAGCATCGAAAACAGAATAAATGGTGAAACCTATGTTTGATTGGATTTTGCTAGATAATTATCGTCAAAAACTTCTATTTATTGGCGCACTAATCGCTTTTTTTGCTGCGATTTGGCATTGGTTATGTATTTTTGGAGGGCCTAGTTGGTTTGAATTTGCCAGAGCGCCGCAAATTATCGTTCAATCAGCGCAGCAAGGAACCTGGCTTGCACCACTAGGGGCAATAGTTGTAGGGGGGGTAATGTTCGCCTGTACACTTTTCGCATTTGCTAGTTTAGGTATTATTGCTCAGCTTCCTTTGTGCAAAACTGCATTAATCACTATTTCATTATTATGTTTAGTGCGTGGCTTGATGATAGTGCCTGTGTGGCTATTTGAATTAGGTGTTGTTGATGTTTTTTCAGTAGTAGCAAGTGTGGTGTGGTTTTTTGTGGGGGTTTGTTATTTTTGTGGCGCGTATGAAAGTTTTCAGCAAAAAAATGAAATAGGCGAATGTAAATTAAACTGATTCTCTCTGGACAATACTGCTTGTTATCTCGGCCTTGAAGTCGGTAAAATGCGCGTATTAGTAATATTTATCATTGGCATTTAATCAACCTATCATGACTGAGAATTTTTCTTACACCACCACATTTGTGCTCGACAAAGCTTATTACAACTTGTGTTATCAGCAATCAGTCGTGATTGATCATTCATGGCGTGCTTATGCCAAAGCAATGTTTTTTACGGTATTTGGTGCAGTCTTAGTGTTATTTACTCCGATTAACTCATATGTTGCTTGGTTTGTTTTTGCTTTAGGTTTGGTTGAGGCATTAAGCGTGCGTTATCAACAACCTTGGTGGGTTGCTCGACAATTATTATCTAAAGCTGCAAACAATGATGTAACATTAACCATAGATACAAAGGGGATTCACAGCCACTCTTTTTATATTGATGATTTGATTACATGGTCTGACATCAACCTTTTAGCACAAGATCAACATGGTTGGTTAGTGCAACACAGTAAAGGGAAAAATTATCTTCCTCAGCGATTATTATCACCTGAGGCAAGTGATTACCTTACGTTAAAAGCATCAGCAATTTAGTGTCCACTGAAAAGTAATATCATCATGACAAGCCTCAAAAATCCTATCCGTTTAGCAAGCCCTAAGTTTATTAGTGTTTTTATTAGTCTTTGGATAATAATGCTAGTGTGCTCGCCTTTGGCACTAGAGCAAGTGCCAGATTTTGCTTTGTTTAGTTTTTTAGGCATGCTCGGCGCTATTTTTGCAAATTCAACTGGGGCTGGCGGTGGTGTTGTTTTTATTCCTGCTTTTAATGAACTCGCTTTTACTGAGCAACAATCGGTGGCAACAAGTTTTGCTATTCAATGTTTTGGCATGACAGCTGGCGCAATAACATGGTGGTTTCATTACAAAACAGAAAAAACTGAACTGAGATTATGGCATGGTTTTAAACGTATCATTGCCGTAAGTTCGATTTGCTCCATTATCGGTATTTGGTTGGTTTATTCGCAAGGTTTCCAAGCACCAACTACTTTGCACCAAAGCTTTAGCTGGTTTTCGTTGGTTTTAGGTCTTCTGATTGTTGTAACGGTGTTTTTTGTAAGATCGTCGCGCGAACGCAGTCAAATATTAATCATCGATTATATTGCCATTGTGTTAATCAGTTTGTCTGGCGGAGCATTAACCGCCTGGTTGTCGGTGGGAGTGGGTGAATTACTTGCTGTCTATCTCATTTTACGTCGGTTTGATGTGAGCATGGCGGTAGCTGCTGCCGTTGTAGTTTCTGCATTTACTGTTTGGTCAGCTATTTGGCAACATACCTTGATAAACTTTTCAGTGATATGGCAAGTGGCTATTTTTGCAGGACCTGGTGCTGTCCTTGGGGGGATTTTTGCAAAAACTTTAGTATCGTATTTATCTGCAACACGGCTTAAACTTTTCTTTGCGTTTTGGCTCTTAGTGATAGGATTTGTGGGTATTAAGTTTTAAAGGTTCGATTTTTTAAGTGCTAAAACCAATAACAGAACTTGGCTCAAAAAATACAACTTGGCTCAAAAAATACAATTAGGATCAAAAAATCACAAGGTTAAATGAGAATAGTTCTCAAAAACCTTGACAGTGTCTAGTATGTTCATTACGCTTGCTGGCAATTCAAAGACAATCGAATAACCGATTAAATTTAGTGGATGACTTATGTTAAAAAAATCATGGTTAAGCAAAGTGATTTTAGGGTGTTTATTAGCACCTAGCTTTTATTTACAAGCGAATGAAGTGAATGTTTATTCTTATCGTCAACCGTTTTTAGTGCAACCATTGTTTGATGTTTTTACGGAAAAAACAGGCATAAAAGTAAACGTAGTATTTGCTAAAAATGGCATGGCTGAGCGCTTAGATCGTGAAGGTGAACATAGCCCCGCAGATGTGTTATTAACAACGGATATTAGCCGATTAGTTGAGCTGCAAGATAAAAACCTTCTTCAAGTAGTAAAGTCAGACGTACTTGAGCAAGCGGTGCCAGAGCAATTTCAATCAGTTGATGATACTTGGTTTGGTTTAACTCAACGTGTTCGCAATATTTATTCATCAAAACGTCTAGGTAGCCAAGACATCAATTATGAAGATTTGGCTGATCCAAAATATAAAGGTCGTATTTGTACTCGCAGTGGCAAACACGCTTATAACGTCGCTTTAGTGGCATCAATGATTGCCGAGCACGGTGAAGAAAAAACGTTGGTATGGCTAAAAGGCTTTAAGGAAAACTTAGCACGTAAACCACAAGGTAGCGATCGCGGCCAAGTACAAGCCATTCATCAAAACTTATGTGACTTGTCATTAGGCAATAGTTATTACTTTGGTCAAATGATCAATAATGAAGAACAAAAAGTATGGGCTGATGGCGTAAATATTAATTTTCCGAATCAAAAAAATCGCGGTGCTCACGTGAATATTTCAGGTGTGGCTATGGCAAAACATGCGCCTAATCGTGACAATGCCCTGGCTTTAATGGAGTTTTTAGTTTCTGAACAAGCGCAGCAAATGTATGCAGAAACAAATATGGAATACCCAGTACGACAAGGAGTTGCGTTATCAGCATTAGTGGCTTCATGGGGCGAATTTAAAGCAGATACTTTACCTTTAGAAAACATTGCTAAACTTCGTAAATCGGCGAT
The DNA here is from genome assembly GCA_036735825.1 of Alteromonadaceae bacterium. GTDB lineage: Bacteria > Pseudomonadota > Gammaproteobacteria > Enterobacterales > Alteromonadaceae > DAINNQ01. Next base: position 3,615 of record DAINNQ010000065.1, read on the forward strand.
CATGCTTATTGATCAAGCACAATTCGATTTATAAAAATGACAAGCTCAGAGTAGTTAATAAGTTAATTTGTGATCTTTGGAAATAAAAATACTGCTTGGAAAATAGTCAGTTGGTTAATAGCATTGGCGTTTATCACGCCAGTGCTTGTTATGTTTTACTCTGGCATATTCTCGTCAGGAGAATTATTTTCTCATTTATTAAGCAGTGTTTTACCCACTTATGTAAAAAATACCTTTTTATTATCCATTCTTGTTGTTTTCTTTACGTTATTATTTGGCGTGCCAAGCGCAGCTATAATCAGCCAAACAAATGTTATCGGTCGTCAATATTTACGTTGGCTATTAATGTTACCTTTAGCAATGCCTGCCTATTTAGTTGCTTATTTATATACAGATTTATTTGATTATGCAGGACCCGTTCAACGCTTTTTAAGGGCGAACTTTGGCTGGAACTCTCCCAATGATTATTGGTTTTTCGATATCAGAACATTAACGGGTGCAGCGCTAATGTTAGCCTTGGTGCTGTTTCCTTATATTTATATGTTGGTGCGCACGGCTTTTGAATGCCAAGACCCTAAACTAATACGGGCTAGCCGAAGTTTAGGGCTTAACGCAAAACAAACGTTTTTCAAAGTGTCGATCCCATTAGCCAGACCCGCCATAGCCGTCTCTGCAAGTTTAGTATTAATGGAAACGTTAGCTGATTTTGCTACTGTGCAATATTTTGCAGTAAATACATTAACAACCGCTATATACGATACTTGGCTTGAATATGGCGACTTGTCGACAGCTAACGCAATTGCCAGTATTTTGATGTTGTTTGTGCTTTTTGCTGTTATTGCCGAGCAAAAAGCGCGAGCAGGTCAACGTCATCAATCAAATCGGCCTGCCAGTGAACAAACATGTCTGCAACTAACAGCTATTCAACAGGTGTTTGCACTAAGCTTTTGTTGGTTATTGGTGATACTAGGGTTTATTTTACCTTTAGTTATCTTAATCGATATGTCGATTAGCTATGCAACTCTTAACCAGTTGAAACAGTTAATCTCTTCAGGGTTTAATAGTTTAAAAGTTTCATTTTATACAGCGACGTTTGCAACGCTCATTGCCATAGTGTTAGTGCTCTTTAAACGTTTACATTATTCGTCGTGGCGAAAAATACCGATACAAATATCAGGTATCGGTTATGCAATTCCCGGAACAGTTTTGGCGATGGCGATGCTGGCAACCTTTGGGCCGCTTGACCATTTTATTAATGATGTCGCTAAGTTTTTTGCCTTAAAAGGGCCAGGCTTGCTGCTTTCAGGCTCTATTTTTGCCATTGTATTTGCTTTAATGGTGCGTTTTTCGGCCATAGCCAATGGCACCTTACAAAGTGGCATAGAGCTTATCCCTGTTTCTGTTGATCTTGCGCCAGCAAGTTTAGGCGTGAAACTACGCCGCAGTATTTTTCAAATCCATTTACCGCTATTGAAATCATCGATTCTCGTGGCGTGGCTACTGGTTTTTGTGGAAGCTATGAAAGAGTTACCAGCGGTTTTATTGTTGCGCCCGTTTAATTTTGAAACGCTCAGTACGCAAATTTATCAATTAATTTCTGATGAAAAGTTAGAACAGGGTGCAATAGGTGCCTTACTTATCGTAATATTCGGTTTATTACCGATTATTTATTTGAATAAAAAAGAGAGCCTTGCTTGACCACTTTGTTATCCATTGCTGACTTATCAGTCGATCTACAAAAAAAACAAATACTTGCTGGGGTGAACTTATCGCTAGCGTCAGGCAATATTCTTGGTTTAGTTGGCCCTAGTGGCTGTGGCAAAACGACGTTACTCAATACCATCGCTGGGTTTGTAGAACAAAGCCATGGCGATATCATCTTAAATGAAACGCAGGTTATTAATACTGAGCACATGCTCGCACCTGAGTTAAGAAATATCGGCATGATCTTTCAAGATTATGCGTTATTTCCGCATTTAACGGTTGCACAGAATATTGCTTTTGGCATTCAAGGTTTAAGTAAGCTCGAGCAAAAAGAGCGTATATCGCAACTTTTAGCATTGCTGAAACTTTCCGAATTATCAGATCGTTTTCCTCATCAGCTGTCGGGTGGTCAACAGCAACGGATAGCCATAGCTAGAGCGTTAGCTCCTCAGCCCAAGTTGTTATTATTGGATGAACCTTTCTCAAATATTGATGCGCGTTTGCGTAACGAATTAATGTTGGAGTTAAGGCATCTACTGAAACAATTATCAATGACCGCGATTTTTGTGACTCACAATAAAGATGAAGTGTTTACTTTTGCCGATCAAATTGCGGTGATGCATCAAGGTCATGTGTTGCAATCAGGCACTCCGAGTGAAGTCTTTCAGCACCCTAATTGTTGGCAAGTGGCTGATTTTTTACAAATAGGTAGTTGGTTACCCGTTTTGAAAAAACAGCAAAGTTACCATACTGCGTTTGGTGCGTTGGCTGAAAGTGAGACATTGTTGATTAATGGACAAAGCCAAGCTGTGCATAATGACGATAAATTATTTTTATTATTGAAGCCTCAGCATATGAGTGTGGAGTCATCAAAACTATCTCACACAGAACCAACATTTACGTCAATACCAAAAACAGCACTCAAAACTGCCGCAAATGTGAAAGTTGATTATATTAGTCTCACCGAGCGAGGTTTTCATTACACCTTATCGAGTATCATTAAAGATGATGAGCTAGCACCTGAACATATCAGCTTTTATAGCCAAGACCACTATCAATTAGGTGAAGAATTAACGCTTCATGTGATTGCTCATGAATATCAATTATTTAGCCATTCATCGACTTAAATTGACAAAAACGTCAATAAAAAACTAAATTTTTGTCAATTTTAGGGACACAGATCCACAAAACCCCACAAAAACATCAACTTCCTTATACACCGCGATTTTATTAGTGATCGCGGCGATCAAAATAACAAATCTTTGCTTGACATAGCTTCGCTTTACTCACTAAACTGTATCATTGTGGGTAAAAGTGGGAAAAAGTGGATCTTGAGGGATTCCAAACAATAAAAATAGGATTATGTTTAGAGGCACCAGTTCAATCACGCTTGACAGCAAAAATAGGATCACGATACCAACTCGGTATCGCGATGAGCTATTTGCTGATTGTGAGGGAAAAATGGTGTGTACCGTCGACATTCAACATCCTTGTTTACTACTTTATCCGCTTCCTGAATGGGAAGAAATAGAATTAAAACTGTGTGGATTATCAAGCATGAATCCACAAGAAAGATTATTGCAACAAGTATTACTAGGTAACGCATCTGACTGTGAAATTGATAAGAGTGGTCGCTTGTTAATTAATGGTCCTTTGAGAAACCATGCTGGCTTAGAAAAAAACATTATGTTGGTGGGCCAGTTAAAAAAGTTTGAAATTTGGAGCGAGGATGCTTGGCAAGGACAAATGCAGCAAGGCATTGCCAAGATTCAGTCAGGTGAAATTGAGTTAACGGAACGACTACTCGATCTGTCTTTATAACAATTAGCATTACAACAAAAACGGCGTTTATAAAAAATGCAAACAGATAAGTCTCATATTTCTGTACTGCTTGACGAAGCAATTACAGGACTCGCGATGAAAGCAGACGGTATTTATATCGACTGTACCTTTGGTCGCGGCGGCCACTCCGGACTTATTTTATCTAAGCTCTCTGACCAAGGGCGTCTAATAGCCATTGACCGAGATCCAACCGCCATCGCTGCCGCAGAGAAATTTGCTGATGATGCGCGTTTTGGTATCGAACATCATGGCTTTGCTGACCTTCAGCAAATCGCAGAAAAACATCAGTTGTTAGGTAAAGTGGACGGCATTCTACTTGACTTGGGTGTTTCTTCTCCACAACTTGATGAAGCTGAACGCGGCTTCAGCTTTATGAAAGATGGCCCGCTTGATATGCGCATGGACACCACTCGTGGACAAACTGCCGCACAGTGGCTAGCCAGTGCAGACGTAGAAGATATTACTTGGGTACTTAGAACCTTTGGTGAAGAAAAACATGCTTGGCGAATAGCCAATGCCATTGTTGATAGTCGTGATGAATTCCCTTTAACTCGCACGAGTGAATTGGCTGAGCTGATTAAAAAAACCGCGCCACAACGCGAAATTAAAAAGCATCCTGCAACGCGTAGTTTTCAAGCAATTCGCATGTATATCAACAGTGAATTAGAACAAATAGAAAAAGCACTCAATGCCTCGTTAGCCGTATTAAATGAAGGTGGTCGATTAGTGGTGATCAGCTTTCATTCGCTTGAAGATCGTTTAGTTAAGCAATTTATGAAAAAACATTCACAAGGTCGACAAGTACCAAGAGGTATGCCGATTAGTGAAGCAGAGCTTAACAAAGGTAAAAAGCTTGCACTCGTTGGAAGAAAGCAAAAGCCAACGAAAAATGAAGTTGATGAAAATGTGCGCTCGCGCAGCTCAGTGATGAGAGTTGCTGAGAGACTCAAGGATTAACGATGGCCAATACAAAAGTAGTATTGGCATTTGAGATATGGCACGACATTAAACAACACATTTTTGTTTATTTGTTATTGCTCATGGTGGTGACGTCAGCATTTGCCGTGATTTATTTCACGCATTTAAATCGACAAGCCACTAGCCAGTTAGAGCATTTATTAACTGAGCGAGATGATTTAGATATTGAATGGCGCAATTTACTGCTTGAGCAAAATAGTTTAGCAGAGCATAGCGTGATTGAGAGTAAAGCAGAAAAACTGTTAAACATGGCAAAACCAACAGCACAATCAGAAGTGATTATTAAAATTAAATGAAAGACAGTGTGAGCAAAAAAACAGCTAAATATCAACCAACAACAATAGCGTGGCGGTTTTACCTCGTGCTATCTGTTATTGTGCTTGTGTATATTGGCTTAGCTGCGCGCACTGCTTACATTCAGGTTATTGAACCTGATATGTTAAAAAAACAAGGTGATATGCGTTCACTGAGAACTGCGGCAAGTAAAGTGCATCGCGGTTCAATTATTGATCGCAATGGTGATGAGCTAGCGATCAGTGTGCCTGTGGAAACTGTTTGGGCAGATCCTAAAATTATCATGGAAAATAATGCACTGGCTAAAGTTGAACATTGGCAAGCTTTAGCCGATGTTCTTGATAAAGACGTTAATGAATTAAAAGAACGTATTACTGACAACCCAGCTAAACGATTTGTGTATGTTGAACGTCAACTATCTCCAGCAATTGCTAAATATATCAAACAGCTAAAAATTCCTGGTATTTACCTTAGAAAAGAGTCGAAGCGTTTTTATCCTGCTGGAGAAATCAGCGCGCATATCGTTGGTTTTACTAATGTTGATGATAAAGGCATTGAAGGCGTTGAAAGTGTTTACGACGAGCTTTTAACGGGTGAGAACGGAAAAAAACAATACCGCAAAGACGCGAAAGGCGAGCGTATTGAGGTGTTAGAAGATGTTGAATCGATACCACCACAAGATTTAGTGTTAAGTATAGATCAACGTATTCAAGCGCTTGCTTATCGAGAATTAAAAGGCGCGGTAAAAGCATTTAAAGCAACATCAGGTTCTGTGGTGGTCACCAATGTTCACACCGGTGAAATATTAGCCTTGGTCAACAGTCCATCTTTTAATCCGAATAATCGTAGTAACACGGCGATTCATCGATTTAGAAATCGTGCGATCACCGACTTTTATGAACCAGGCTCAACATTAAAACCATTAACGGCATTAACCGCTTTAGATTTTGGCTCTGTAAAAGCTGATACCATTATTGATAGCTCTCCTGGATGGATGCGTTTAGGTGGTAGCCGCGTGAGCGATCCTATTAACCGTGGCAAAATGAGCCTAACCGATATTTTAGTTCACTCTTCAAATATGGGAACAACCAAATTAGCACTCTCAGTGCCTAAAGAATATTTGCTTGATAAATTTTTTGATGCTGGCTTTGGTGAAGATACAGGCACAGGATTAATCGGTGAGAGCAGTGGCATAATGCATGATCGCTCACGTTGGTCATTGTTTGAATTGGCAACACTTTCATGGGGTTATGGTATTACTGCGACACCAGTTCAGCTTGCAAGATTATACACAGCGTTTGCAAATGGCGGATATAAAATGCCATTAACGATTATTAAGCAAACAGATGAATCTAAGGCTGCGATCACAAAAGAAAGAATTTTTTCAAAACAATCAACAGAAGAAGTATTAGCCATGCTTGAGTCTGTGGTTGATGAACATACTCCGCTTGCTAAAGTAGCAGGTTACCGTGTTGGCGGTAAAACAGGTACAGCTATCAAAGCGATGGCGGGTGGTTACGGCAACGATTATGTTGGATTATTTGCTGGTGTTGCTCCGTTAACTAAGCCGGAATTGGCGATTGTGGTGGTCATCAATGAACCAGGTGGTGACTTATACCATGGTGGTGAAGTTGCCGCGCCAGTATTTTCGCGAGTGATGAAAGGTGCGCTGCATTTACTCAATATCGCTCCTGATGCCAATTCAGCTTATGCCAAAGATAAAACCATAAATACAGCCGCAGAAAAGGAGTTAACCAATGTTTAACTCTGATGCTGACTATATTCAAAAAATATTGGCGCAATTTAATCTTCATGTAGAGTTGGAATTGCCA
>DAINNQ010000066.1:0-10247 GCA_036735825.1 Alteromonadaceae bacterium
TGCGCAACTTGCCAAGGTACTCATTACTAGTGAACAACTTTCCGATGCACAACTATTACTAGAAAGCAGCAGGAAAAAAACAACAGATTTAACCTTGACCGAGCAACTTAATACGTTATTGATCTCTACTTATTTGCAACAAAACAAACTTGATGAAGCCATGAAAATCAACCAACAAATGGTTGCTAGTGCTCCACAAAATCCAGAATACCATTACCAATCGGCCTTGCTATGGCGTATGCAGGGAAATATTCAAAAAGCCATTGAACGAATCGATTACACATTGGTGCTTCAGCCTGATTTTATTGACCCAATTATCACCAAAGCTGAATTATTGTTTGAAGTGAATCAGGCTGAAATGGCGATTCAGCTGCTTAACGAAACAGCAGCACGTTTTCCTGAAAACATTGAGGTGATGTTAACTCTTGCAAGTAGCTTTCGGCGTATTAATCAATTGAATACGAGTTATTCATGGTACCAAAAAGCCTACCAATCAGCACCGAACAATTTCGCTGCTATGGAAGGCTTTGTATTGATGAATATTTATGTAAACCAAGGCTCTGAGGCTTTGAAAATAGCTGAAAAATATCGTGCAAGCCAACCATTAACATATCAATTGGTACTTTTGTTGGGGGAAACTTATCGTTTCAATAAAGAATTTGCTAAAGCCGTAGATATTTATCAAGACGCATTGAAGCTGAGTTTGTCAGACATTGAGAAATCGAATGTATATCATAAAATTGCAAAAATTCACGTTCAAACTAATCAAGTCAATGATGCTAAAACCATGTTTATTAAAGCATTAACATGGCATGTGAATGAGAGTCTTCTAAAAGATTTTTCCAGCTATTATCGAAGTATTGGAAAAATCGATGCTGTTATTGCATTGCTTGAAGTGCATTTGAGAGATATTTCAACTCCTGACTTACAAATGATTTACGGTCAATCATTATTGGGGGTTCAAAATTATTCAAAAGCGTTAGAACAATTTGAATCGTTAGCTGATAAAAGCTCAGCCGCAGCCGCAGGTGTTGCAAGAGCGTATATGGGGCTGAATAATATCGATAAAGCCACTGAATACTTGTCGCAGTCTATTGAAAACTTTCCAAACGATAAAGTTCTACTAATGACGTTAGCAGAATTGAAAATTGGACAAGAAGCATGGACTGAAGCAGAAAAAATTTATGACGAATTATTAGTACAAGAAACTTCTCCTGTCATATTAAACAATGCTGCATATATATCAATCAAGCTAGGTCAATTTGAAACAGCTAAATCTCTTGCCAATAAATCGGTGAGCCTATACAAAAAAGAGCCAGACTCTCTTGATACTTTGGGCTTAGCACATTTTTATCTTGATGAATTTGAGCAGGCTTTGCCGCATTTTAGAACCGCGTTAGCGCTAGATAGTACGAGAGTTGATATTAAGTTTCATTTAGGGAAAACCCTAATAAATATGGGAAGAACACGAGAAGGTTTAAATCTTTTAGCTGAAGCTGTGAATAGCACTGAAAACTTTGAAGAAAAATTAGCGGCTAAAAACTTATTAGAATCTTTGTTAAAAAAACAAGAATAACCAAGCTTTAAAGGAGAAGGCCATCCTTCCCCTTTATTCATACAACTTTAATACTTAGCCGCTTTATCTTTAGCTGGTAAGGTGGCTTTCATAAAGTCTCGAATATCATCATTCGCCGCTTTTAAATCTTCATAACGCAGGTACATCATGTGACCGCTGCGATAACCTTTAAATGATAAACGCTCTTTCATTTTACCGCTGGGATCTAATTGCCACATGGTATATTTAGCATCAAAATAATTGGTTGCGCCATCATAGTAACCTGATTGAATCATTACGTTTAAATATGGGTTTTGCGCCATAGCTAAACGTAAATTTTGCCCAGTATTATTGTTGCTTCTATCCCACGGATGCACATTACCAAACATGTTGTATTTTATGTCGGTTTTATATTGCAGTTCTTCACGTAAATAATAATTAATCGCAGGGGTAAAACTGTGTAACCACGAGGTAAGTTCTGCGTTATAGTCAGGTCTCGAACCTGCTACTTTTTCATCAATACCAAGATAACGAGAATCTAAACGGCCAATGGTTTGTTCACGGTTACGCAATAATTCTTTCCAAAAATAGTTATTAGGAATATCTAAATTATTTCTAAGCACTTCTTGTGTAGACAAACCTGAATAGGTCGCTACTTGTTGAGCAATCGCTTGTTTTTCTCTGTCACTAATAAACGCACCTTTTGCCAATGCGGGTAAATATTGGTTGATGGTAAACTGCTCAACTTCTGGCAAAAGTGCCAATAAGTCTTTATTTTGTAAGTCGTTGCTAAGTGCTTGGTGATACCACGCCGCCGCCGTGAAATAAGGCAATCTATTCGCTGCTTTTACAGGGCCTTCACGCTTTATACCAATGTCAGTTGGTGACACTAAAATCACCCCATTTAAATACATCCACTGACGATTTTGCAGCTCTAACGCCAAGCCTGACACTCGGGTTGTGCCGTAACTTTCGCCAATTAAATATTTTGGTGAGCGCCAGCGATTATTGCGCGAAACAAAAGTGGTGATCCAATCAGCTAAATATTTCACATCGGCATTCACACCAAAAAACAGCTCTTTTTGTTTGTCTTTCGATGGCATTTTGCCGTCTTTATCAGGCAATACCCGTGAATACCCCGTATTAACCGGGTTAACAAAAACAATATCGGCATCATCTAATATTGAATAGGCATTGGTTTTCACGCCATATGGCTGTAGTGGGTAGCCTTCATCGTCAACATTAAGCACACGTGGCCCAGTATACGCCACATGCATCCACACTGAGGCGGAACCTGGCCCGCCATTAAACGAAATTAACAACGGACGCGCACTGTTGTCTTTCACATCACTGCGCTGATAATAGGTATAGAATAAACTGGCAGTTGGCTGACCTTCATCATCCCACACAGGTTGAGTGCCCGTGGTTGCACTATAAGCAATCTTTTTACCATTAATAACGGTACTGTGCATTGTGGTATTACTGTCATCGATAGCTAATTTACGTTCCGCTTCCGCATGAGCAAAAGGGATAATAAACACTAATAAGGTCAATATGTTAATCAATTGTTTAAAGCGCATTTCCATTTCCTAATCATGATTAAAGTGTCGCTCTTTGAAAGCTAAACAATAGAACAATTTTGCTAATATTGTCAGCGATAATAGATAAACAACCTGTTGATGAGATAAATAGCACAATAGATAGAGCTAACCATTCATTTTAATCTGCTTACTTTATATAAAAAGTTGATATAACTATTTGAAAAGATTAATGTCTGCCAATAAAAACAACAACTCTTAGCTACACTTTAATAATAGCAAAATGGAATTCGAATGAATCTAATTAAATCAACTAGTTATGTATTTGTACTCTTTTTACTCTCATTTAATGTATTCGCTATTGATCTCACAAAATTAGAAGGTAAATGGGCAGGCATTACTACATTAGGTGATTTAGATATGTACGCGGCATTAATCATTCAAAATGATTTATCTGGCGAATACATTGAAGCATCTTTTACCGCAAAAAATTCAACTAAACGTACTTTTACAGCAGATGATATTATTGCAAGAGAAGGCTACATTGAAATATCAATGACTAAAGAAAGTGATATTGCGCCCCAAAAACTCATTTTTATTAAAAATGGAAATGAAATTAGAGGAATGCACATTGCAAATATCAAAGACGATATCGTTCTTTATTGCAACCTCAAATTAATGAAATCTCAAAGAATTGCTAATACGCAAAAAACAAATAATTAGTATTATAAAAACCGCTTATTTAACTAATCTATCTTGGCTTCACCGTTCAGATATGACATTTATTTGTTATAGAAACAACGATCAATCCTTCACCAGATACTACAACGTCATTCGGTGAAGACAGTTGTAATAAATCACCTTGTTTGACCTTGCGCTGACCATCTTGGCGATCACTCACGCTTATATCGCTACTAATACTATAAAAAAATACTAAGCCATTACAGCTGATGTTTTGTTCGATGCACTGAGGATAGGTTTTGACATCGGCCTGACAGCGCGCTGATGCCGTCATAACATTAAAGTCTTTAATTACTCCTTGCGTTATTTCACCATAAGTAGAACTTCCGCCATCAAAGGTAGCAAAATCAAGCAGCGCTTTAAGTTCATCACGTGTGTTTTCGTTATGAATGAGGGTGATACCTTGCCCCTCAATCAGCACTAAATTTCTTAAATACCCTGAAAAATTCGAGAATAGTCCGTTTTCACTAACGCTAGCAATACTGAGTCGCCAATCAAAATTTTCTAAGGTGCCGTTTGGGCTGATCGCTAGTTCAGTGGTGATCCCTTTGCCATTTTTCCAAGGTGTGGTTACAAAATTAGCTGATGGAATAATTTTTATCATCAAGTTTCTCGGTTAAAATTTTGGTGCTTTAGGGTATTAGCTAGACGTTATCATCAAGAACAAATTTTCACTTGTGCTTTTATTTCTTGATAGCTTTGTTGTTCATTAATTGGCAATTTATCTTCATTAACCATAGCAAACCATCGTTTTGCTTGGCAGTATTTCGCTAATTTGATGTAGGTTTGTGCTAAATGTAACATCGCATGATTTTTTTTAACAACATCTTTAGCGATGGTTGCTATTTCAATGGAACGACTGTTAATTTCTTCCGCTTCTTGATATTTTTCAAGGGTGAAATATACATCCGCTAAGTTAAAAAGCACTACCGCCAATTGTTGTTGGTTGCCAAATTTTTCACTCCAAATCAGCGTGTCTTGCCAATGGATAAGTGCTTGTTGATAATTTCCCATTTGGTTAGCGCAATGCCCCAAATTTCCATGAAGTTCCATCATAAACCGTGTATCTGGGCTATTTTTATATTTCGCCGCCAAGCCAGATAAAAGCGTATAAGCGGCTTGATATTCTTTAAGTTGCATTTGTAAATTCGCAAATTGCACTAATCTCAATGGAGACGGATAAGCGTCATTCATTTCCGCAAGTAGTGACTTTGCTAATTGGTAACTTTTTCTCGCTTCACTGCCATCGCCTTTATTAAAAGAAGACTTTGCAAAATAGATCGCGTTGGTAATTCGAAAAGGTAAAGGTAAATCTGGTTTATTCAGCCATATTTTAGTTTCATTATAGAGCTCATCAAGACGCTGCAAATTAAACAATGCTTCAAATTTATATTGCAAGAGCTCAAAATAAATTCGGCTTTTGGGCGATATAGAAAGCAAAATCTCATCAACATTTTCTAAACAAGCATACGGAGAAATTAAACAGGTATTGGCAATGGAAGAGAGTTGATTATTAGATAGTGACTTTGTAGATTCTTGTGCGCTAACAATATTCACAAGCATGCCCTGCAACAGCAGGAACAAAGAAATAAAGTACTGATGTTTTCGAAATCCCATTCAAAAATACGCTAGGTTATATGATGACCCCTTCATACTATTGATATGGGATATTTTTTCAAGTGGAAAGTGACCAGTGGTCAGTAATTAAATTAGAAAATTGTCCAAAAAACTCGCAGTTGTGATAAAAGCCTAATATTTAGGCTTTTATCCCTTGAATTTTTCACCAAACCTGTGGCTTTAATGTTAATTTCCTAACACGTTTTGTGTTGCGATATAAAAGTTAGCATCAATTTCAAAGCTTGGAGTATCACTCGAATTGAGTGAGCTTATATCTACGGTTGACCAGCGTTCTGTTGGATTCAACCACTGCTCTTTGCCACCAATAAACACTTTTACTGGCATATTAAAACCTTCGATGACATTGCCCCAACGCACTTTTAGCACATCACCTTTTAAAAAGTACTCTAGCATCGGAATACGAACGTCGCGTAAATACTGATCAAACACTTTAGATAAATCGATTGCTGATTTTTCACTGATGTATGCTTCAACTTGAGCACTATCAACATTTTGATGATAAAAGTCTTTGTTTAATCCGCGTAAAATCTCTCGCCATTTTTTATCATCGTTAATGATCTGACGTATGGTATGCAACATGTTGCCACCTTTGTCATACATGTCACTCGAGCCTTCACTGTGAATATTATAGGTGCCAATAATCGGTGCTTGATTCGCAATATTTGTACGTTGCCCGCGGGTATATTCGAAAGCGGTGGCTTTATCAAAATGATATTCTAAAAATAAGCTTTCTGAGTAGTTAGTAAAGCTTTCATGGATCCACAAATCAGCAACATCATTATGAGTAATATTGTTAGCAAACCATTCATGACCTGATTCATGCACAATAATGAAGTCGAATAACATTCCCGGACCAGCGCCACTGCGATCGCGTCCTAAGTAACCATTTTGATAACCATTGCCATAAGTGACAGAACTTTGGTGCTCCATCCCTAAATAAGGCACTTCAACCAACTTGAAACTGTCTTCATAAAACGGATAAGGGCCAAACCAATATTCCAACGCTTCTATCGTGCGTTTTGCTTCTTTAAATTGCTTCTTAGCTTTGTCTAAATTATCTCTGAGTACCCAATAATCCATATCAAGTTGACCTTTTTCGCCTTGATATTTTTCGCCAAAATGTACGTAGTCGCCAATGTTAATGTTGACGCCATAATTATTGATAGGATTTGTCACTTGCCAATGATAGGTTTTTGTTTTTGCTTGTTTATTATGATCGGTCGCAATTAATCGACCATTCGACACATCCACTAAATGTTCTGGTACTTCCACGCTTATTTTCATGCCATTGTCAGGTTCATCATAAGCATGGTCTTTATTCGGCCACCAAATACTCGCGCCTAAACCTTGGCTGGTTGAGGCAATGTAGTCAATGCCGTTATTATCTTTTGTCCAAGTAATACCACCATCCCAAGGTGCACGTTTTGCCACTTGCGGATGACCCGAAAAATACATAGTTAACGTTTGCTCAGAGCCTATGGTTTGTGATGATTTAGGGGTAATAAAATAACTATAACCGTCTTTTTCTACGCTCAGTTGTTCGCCATCTTGCATCACTTTATCTAACGTCATCGGTGCTTGTAGTTCTATTTGCAAACGCTGCTGCGGAGAAAGCACTCGATATTTCATGGTGTTAGTGCCAACAATTGTCCGCTCTTTTGGATCAACATTAACCGCTAAATGATAATAACTTAAATCCCACCATGCACGCTCAGGAGTGATAGCTCCTCTGAGTACATCTTGTCGCGAAACGGTGTCACTTGTTGGAAATAAATCTCCTGCGTGAGCCATTGGCGTACCAAGTGCAAGAATACTGAGCATACTAGCTCGAGCTAAATGTGATAATTTTTTCATTGTTCTTCCGAAAACATATAATTGTTATGAGTTTGCTATTTTTCTATGTGTATAAGCATTGCTAAATTTTATACAATATATCCTTGATTGTGTCATAGATAAAACCTACTGGCAAAAGTTCAATCGGTTTGCCGTTTACTGCCCTTAAAACGACACAGATATTTTTCAAATAAATATTACCCCAATCAAAAAAATTAAGTTAGTATCTAGCCCACAACTTGTCGGAGTGCCTTAGTTATTTTTGCTAATAACTAAAGCTGAGATCGCGTAAGCGGGATCCGTAGAACCTGATCAGATTAATATCTGCGTAAGGGAACAAGATGAAAATAACCTGCTCTGCTGGGTTGTTTTTCCTCTATCTACACTCCGTCTTTTTAATCTGTTAACTAACAGCACAACTAAAAAGGCAACCTTATGAGTCAATCAACATCAGCAAAGCTTTCTCGCCGTGAGCGCCGTGAACAAGCACAAGCTTTTATCAACAATGTTTCTGGGCAAAGTTACCCCAACTCAAATAAAATTTATGTCAAAGGAACCCTGCACGATATTCAAGTAGGCATGCGAGAAATCACTGTTGGCGATACCTTTGTGGGCGGCAGTGAAGAAAACCCTATTTTTGAAGCCAATGAACCCATTCGTGTTTACGATACCTCAGGTGTTTATACCGACCAAAACGTGAAAGTAGATGTGCATCAAGGCTTGCTTAAACTTCGTCAAACGTGGATAGCACAACGTGCTGACACACAAGCATTAGCAGGTGCTAGCTCAGGTTATTCGCAACAACGATTAGCTGACGACGGTTTAGATCACATTCGTTTTGAAAACCTCCCGAAAGTGTTAAAAGCGAAAGCGGGCAAAAACGTAACGCAAATGCATTATGCTCGCCAAGGTATTATCACCGCGGAAATGGAATACATCGCGTTACGCGAAAATACCAAACGCGCAGAAATGAAAGATGAAATTTTAATGCATCAGCATCCAGGTGAAAGCTTTGGGGCGTTAGTTGGCAATAAAGACATTCCTTTAGAAATTACCCCTGAATTTGTTCGCCAAGAAGTGGCTGCAGGGCGAGCGATTATTCCAGCAAATATCAATCACCCAGAATGCGAACCTATGATCATTGGGCGCAATTTTTTAATCAAAGTGAATTCAAATATTGGTAATTCTGCGGTGTCGTCTTCGATTGAAGAAGAAGTTGAAAAACTGGTGTGGTCAACCAAATGGGGCGCCGATACAGTAATGGATTTATCAACAGGCCGATACATTCATGAAACGCGTGAATGGATCATTCGTAACTCTCCCGTGCCCATTGGTACAGTACCAATTTATCAAGCGTTAGAAAAAGTAAATGGTGTGGCTGAAGATTTAACTTGGGAAGTATTTAGAGACACCTTGATTGAACAAGCTGAGCAAGGCGTTGATTATTTTACCATTCATGCAGGCGTATTATTACGCTATGTCCCGATGACTGCAAAACGCGTGACGGGGATTGTTTCTCGTGGTGGGTCAATTATGGCGAAATGGTGTTTATCGCATCACAAAGAAAACTTTTTATACACGCATTTCGAAGAAATTTGCCAAATCTGTAAAGCTTATGATGTGTCATTTTCTTTAGGCGATGGCTTACGCCCTGGCTCTATTGCTGATGCCAATGATGAAGCACAATTTAGTGAATTACGTACTTTAGGTGAATTAACTAAAATTGCTTGGCAGCATGATGTGCAAGTGATGATTGAAGGCCCAGGCCATGTACCTCTGCACATGATCAAAGAAAATATGGAAGAGCAACTTGAGCATTGTCATGAAGCGCCATTTTATACTTTAGGCCCTTTAACGACTGACATTGCCCCTGGTTATGATCACATCACTTCAGGAATTGGGGCAGCCAATATCGGCTGGTACGGCTGTGCCATGCTGTGTTATGTCACTCCGAAAGAACATTTAGGTTTACCGAATAAAGAAGACGTTAAAGAAGGGTTAATTACTTATAAAATAGCTGCTCATGCTGGTGATTTAGCTAAAGGGCATCCGGGCGCGCAAATTCGTGATAATGCTTTGTCTAAAGCACGTTTTGAATTTAGATGGCACGACCAATTTAATTTAGGCTTAGACCCTGAACGCGCGCGTCAATATCATGATGAAACCTTGCCGCAAGAATCGGGAAAAATCGCTCATTTTTGCTCGATGTGTGGTCCTAAATTTTGCTCGATGAAAATCACCCAAGATGTACGTGATTATGCCGCGAAATTAGCCGCATCTGATACCGAGCAAATCATGATAAAACTGCTCGATGAAACCGTCAGTGTCGATAAAACCGAATTAGATGCATCATTGCTGAGTAAAGGCATGGCAGAAAAATCAGCAGAATTTAAAGCAAGCGGCAGTGAAATTTACCATCAAGCCAGCGCTTTATCTTCAAACAAGTAAGTTGCCAGTATGATGAACGGGCAAATTGCCAATTTGGCAGCAGAGTCTTCGGCATTAGCGCACCAAGCCCAAAAACACAGCGCCAAGCAATCGCCTTTACATATTGCGATTATTGGTGCTGGCTTACTTGGTCGCTTAACGGCGTGGTCATTGAGCAATCAAGGCCACACCATTACCTTACTTGATAAAGACAGCAAGCAAGGTCATCACAGCGCGGCATATGCCGCAGCGGGTTTGCTGACACCTTTAGGTGAAGCCATGCACAGTGAAGCCAATATTGTTGCCATGGGTTTTGAATCACTTAAGCTATGGCCTGACATTTTAGCCCAGCTTGATGGTTATACATACTTCCAACAAGCGGGCACTGTTATGGTCAGCCATGAACAAGATCAGGGCGATTATTTACGCGTTACTCGCTTTTTAAATCATCATTATCCTGAGCATCAATGCCAAGCACTCAATCGTCAGCAATTATTAGCTTTAGAGCCAGAACT
>DAINNQ010000067.1:0-7318 GCA_036735825.1 Alteromonadaceae bacterium
GTTATTGCGATCCTTATTCTTACTGGTGTTATCAGTTAAAGCTTATAAATTAAGTTTTGTTATTCATCATTTTTAATCGTTAATATCCACTGGATTAAGTGAGATGTTAACGATTAACTTCTCAGTTTTTCGTTAGTTTTTACTCTTTTTTATCATTGATGTCTTGTTTTTCATTGGTCGTTTAATAGTTGTTTTTTTCTTCAACTGAACTATGTTCTATTTACAAAAGTGATTTATTTTGCTATTTTTACATCAATTTTTACAATGGTAATACCAATTTACCACTGTGTTTCTAGGCTGGTTTTGGACGTTAAATCAGCAGATTAATTGAGTTTTTATGGTACTTAGCAACATTAAACAGCCCGTTAAACAAGCCAAGCTTTCTGATGTGATTTTGTCGCAATTGGAAGGAATGATCTTGGAAGGAAGTTTAAAACCAGGACAAAAACTGCCTGCTGAACGTGAACTTGCTAAACAATTTGATGTTTCTCGTCCTTCATTAAGAGAAGCGATTCAAAAATTAGAAGCCAAAGGTTTAGTGAGCCGTCGACAAGGTGGCGGCACGTTTGTCAGTGAACAAATACTCAAAGGGTTTTCTGATCCCTTGTTTGATTTAATGTCACAAAGTAATGAGTCGCAATTTGATTTGTTAGAGTTTCGTCATGGTATTGAAGGGATGTCGGCTTATTACGCAGCGATGCGTGGTACGCAAGCAGATTTTGATGAAATTACCCTCAAGCATGAAGCGATCAGTAATGCACAATTAGAAACGAATTATCGTGAAGAAGCGAAAGCCGTTTTTGAGTTTTATTTAGCGATTTGTGGTGCATCACATAATGGCGTTATTTTGCACCTTGCTCGTAGTATGTCAGCTATTGTGATTGACAACATTGAGCAAAACTTAACTATTTTGGCACAAAGACCTGATGTCTTTGCTCAAATAGCAGAATACCGAACACGGTTATTAGACGCTATTGTCAGTGGTCAGCCACAAAAAGCATGGGGCGCAAGTCATCGCCATTTGGCATTTATTGAAGAAGTGCTATTGAAACTGACACAAGAACAAAGTCGCATGGAAAGGTCGATGCGCAGAATGCAAAAAATTTAGTAAAACAGTTTGTAAGAAATTTAGGCAAAAAATTAGTAAGAAAAAATGAACCTTGTTGTTCATCAAAAAGAAACGTTGGCAGATTAGAGTAAATAAACGCTGAAAAATAAGCACTGCTTTAATCTAACTATTATTTTAATTAACTAGCATAAGAACGGAGACTAAGTAATTATGTCTGAGCTCCCAAATATTGATATTGATTCGTTAGAAACACAAGAATGGTTAGAATCAATGGAATCTGTTTTGGAAAATGAAGGTCCAGAACGTGCACATTTTCTTTTAGAAAAGTTGATTGACCATGCACGACGAAGCGGTACTCATTTACCTTTTGAAGCAACCACTGCCTATGTAAATACTATTCCTCCGGGGCAAGAGCCTCATATGCCAGGCGATCAAACTATTGAAGCGCGTATTCGTGCGGCAATTCGTTGGAATGCTATGGCATTAGTATTACGTGCATCGAAAAAAGATTTAGAACTGGGTGGTCATATTGGTTCGTTCGCATCTTCTGCCATGTTATACGATGTTGGTTTCAATCATTTTTTCAATGCAGCATCACCAAAAGACGGTGGCGATTTTATTTTTGCACAAGGTCATATTTCTCCAGGCATTTATGCGCGGGCCTATTTAGAAGGGCGTTTAACAGAAAGCCAAATGGCTAATTTCCGTCAAGAAGTTGATGGTGAAGGTTTATCTTCTTATCCACATCCGCATTTAATGCAAGATTTCTGGCAGTTCCCTACGGTTTCTATGGGTTTAGGTCCATTACAAGCCATTTACACTGCGCGTTTCTTAAAATATTTAACAGACCGTGGCATTAAAGATTGTTCAGGTCAGCGTGTTTATGCGTTCTTAGGTGACGGTGAAACGGATGAGCCAGAATCATTAGGTGCTATTGGTTTAGCTGCGCGTGAAGGTTTAGATAATTTAACTTTCATCATTAACTGTAACTTACAACGTTTAGATGGTCCTGTTCGTGGTAATGGTAAAATTATCCAAGAACTTGAAGGCACATTCCGCGGCGCAGGCTGGGAAGTAACGAAAGTGATTTGGGGTTCATACTGGGATGCATTACTTGCTCGTGATACTTCAGGTAAACTTTTACAGTTAATGAACGAAACCGTTGATGGTGAATATCAAAACTGTAAAGCCAAAGGCGGAAAATATACACGTGATAACTTCTTTGGCAAATACCCTGAAACAGCGGCTATGGTTGCGAATATGTCTGATGAAGACATTTGGCGCTTAAATCGTGGTGGTCATGATCCAGTAAAAGTTTATGCTGCTTACGATAAAGCGATTAAAACTAAAGGTCGTCCAACCGTTATTCTTGCGAAAACAGTGAAAGGTTATGGTTTAGGCGCTTCTGGCGAAGCATTAAACATTGCTCATAACGTCAAGAAAATGGATGTTGAAGCGATTAAACATTATCGCGATCGTTTCAACATGCCAATTGCTGATGATGAAATTGAAAAATTACCGTTTTATCGTTTCCCAGAAGATAGCGTTGAATACAAGTACATGACAGAACGTCGTGAAGCATTGGGTGGTGCATTACCTGCTCGTCGTCAACAATCTGATGATGTGTTAGAAATTCCACCATTAAAATCGTTTGACGCCATCTTACAAGGTTCTGGCGATCGTGAAGTTTCTTCAACGATGACATTCGTTCGCGTATTGAACAGCTTATTGAAAGATAAGAAAATTGGTAAGCGTATTGTGCCAATTATTCCTGATGAAGCGCGTACTTTCGGTATGGAAGGTTTATTCCGCCAAGTCGGTATTTATGCGAATGAAGGACAAAAATATGTTCCTCAAGATGCTGATCAAGTCGCTTATTATCGCGAAGATAAAAAAGGCCAAGTACTACAAGAAGGTATTAACGAATTAGGTGCAATGGCGTCTTGGGTGGCTTCTGGTACTTCTTATTCAACGTGTAATGCGACTACGATTCCGTTTTACATCTACTACTCAATGTTTGGTTTCCAACGTGTTGGTGATTTAGCTTGGGCGGCGGGTGATAGCCAAGCACGTGGTTTCTTATTAGGTGCAACAGCAGGTAGAACAACGCTTAACGGTGAAGGTTTGCAGCATCAAGACGGACACTCACATGTTCAAGCGGGTTTAATTCCAAACTGTATTACTTATGATCCTACATACGGTTATGAAGTTGCGGTAATTATTCGTGACGGCTTGCGTCGTATGTATGAGAAAAACGAAAATGTTTTCTACTACTTAACGTTAATGAACGAAAGTTATCAGCACCCAGCAATGCCTGAAGAGAAAGATATTTCTGATGAAATTATCAAAGGTATTTATAAGCTTGAAACCGTTCCTGCCAAGAAAGTAGCTGCTAATGTTCAATTATTAGGTTCAGGTACTATTTTATTACAAGTGCGTGAAGCGGCGCAGATCCTTAGCGCTGACTATAATATTTCAAGTGATGTTTATTCTGTGACGTCATTCAATGAATTAGCACGTGAAGGGCAAGAGGTTACGCGTCAAAATATGCTTCACCCAGAAGCAGAAAAGCAAGTGCCTTATATTGGCCAAGTGATCAGAAAAGAAAATGGTCCTGCTATTGCGGCAACCGATTATGTGAAATCGTATTCTGATCAAGTTCGTGCTTTTATCGACACTGAATACCGTTGTTTAGGTACTGATGGTTTTGGTCGTTCTGATAGCCGAGCAAATTTACGTCGTCATTTTGAAGTGAATGCTGCTTACATCGTTGTTGCTGCTTTGTATGAGTTAGCTAACCGTGGTGATATTAAGCATAGCGTTGTGTCTGATGCAATTAAGCGTTTTGAAATTGACACTAATAAACTTAACCCACTTTACGCATAATTAGGAATAAGGAGAATTACTATGTCTGACTTTAATCAATCAGAAACGCAAAAAATCCTCGTCCCTGATGTTGGTGGTGAAGAAGTTGAAGTCATTGAAATTTGTGTCGCAATTGGTGACAACTTAGAAGCTGATGAAGGCATTGTTACGGTTGAAACTGATAAAGCATCAATGGACATTCCTGCACCAATGGCTGGTCAACTTATCGCATTAAACGTTGCGGTAGGCGATAAAATTAAAGAAGGTGATCTCATCGGTGAAATGAAAGCTGCTGGTGAATCTGAAAGCTCGGATAACAGCTCAGTGGCAGCTGAAGCTCCAGTAGCTGAAGTGACTCCTGAGCCTGTTGCCGAGCCAGCTCCTGTTGCTGAAGCGGCACCCGTAGCGCCTGCTGCTCAAGTGGGTGGCAGTGAAGTGATCGATATTATCGTTCCTGATATTGGCGAAGATGGCGAAGTTGATGTTATCGATGTATTGATTGCTGTTGGCGATGAAATTGCTGAAGAAGATGGCTTGATCACACTAGAAACTGATAAAGCAACTATGGATGTTCCTTCATCTCATGCCGGTATTGTCAAAGAAGTACTTGTATCAACAGGAGATAAGGTTAAGCAAGGTTCTTTAGTGATCCGTTTAGAAACGAACAGCGGAGCACCTGCGGCAATTGAGCAACCTGTTGCACCAGCACCTGTTGCTGAAGCACCACCAGTAGTACCTGAACTTGCTGTTAAAAAAGCCGCTCCGGTTCCTCATCACCCACAATCAGGTGTGAAAACCAAAGGTTCTATTTATACTTCTCCTTCAATTCGCCGCTTAGCGCGTGAGTTTGGTGTAGATTTAACCTTGGTGAATGGTACGGGTAATAAAGGCCGTATTTTAAAAGAAGATGTTCAATCTTATGTGAAATACGAATTATCACGTCCAAAAGCTAATGCTGGTAGTTCAGTGGCAAGTGGTGAAGGTGGTTTACAGGTTGTTGCTGGTAAAGTGATCGATTTTTCTAAGTTTGGCGAAATTGAAGAAAAACCATTATCGCGTATTCAGAAAATTTCTGGTCCGTTTTTACATCGCAACTGGGTAACTATTCCTCATGTTACCCAATTTGATGAAGCTGATATCAGCAATGTTGAAGCATTCCGTAAAGAACAAAATGTTGTCTGTGAAAAGCAAAAATTAGGTTTTAAAATCACCCCACTCGTTTTTATTTTAAAAGCGGCAGCTGACGCGTTAAAAGCATTCCCAACGTTTAACTCAAGTTTGAGTGAAGACGGTGAAAGCTTGATATTGAAAAAGTACATTCACATTGGTGTTGCTGTTGATACACCAAATGGTTTGGTTGTACCTGTAGTGCGTGATGTTGATAAAAAAGGTATTTATGAACTATCACGTGAATTACTAGAAATCAGTGTTAAAGCACGTGAAGGCAAGCTAAAAGCGGCAGATATGCAAGGTGGTTGTTTTACTATTTCAAGCTTAGGTGGTATTGGTGGTACAGCATTTACGCCTATCGTTAATGCGCCAGAAGTAGCCATTTTAGGTGTTTCAAAATCAGAAATGAAACCGAAATGGAACGGTAAAGAGTTCGAACCTAAATTGATGTTGCCATTATCTATGTCGTACGACCATAGAGTGATTGATGGCGCACTTGCTGCTCGTTTTACTGTGCATTTAGCTTCGGTAATGAGTGACATTCGTAAACTGATTTTATAAGAACGGTAATGTTATTGTTCAAAAAATATTTTCAGTAACTTTGATCGGTAATAATGAAAATGACTAAGTAAGTTTTTATTATTACCGACATTATTGTATTAAAAGATGGCGATTTTTATTCACTTTAAGTAAACTTCGCCTCAGAAAAATTCAGATTCAATGGCTTATGCTCACTGGAAAGTCATTGTACAAACCAAAGTAATTTGAGGTTAGCATGAGTAACGAAATTAAAACTCAAGTAGTAGTTTTAGGCGCAGGTCCTGGCGGTTATTCAGCAGCATTCCGTGCCGCTGATTTAGGTCTTGATGTAGTGTTGGTTGAAAGTCGAGCAACATTAGGTGGTGTATGTTTAAACGTAGGTTGTATTCCTTCGAAAGCATTACTTCATGTAGCAAAAGTCATTGACGATGCGGCAGATATGGCATCACACGGCGTTACTTTTGGTAAGCCAGAAATTGATTTAGACAAAATCCGTAGCTGGAAAGAAAGTGTAATCGGTCAGTTAACTGGCGGTTTAAGCGGAATGTCAAAAGCGCGTAAAGTACAAACGGTCACTGGTTTTGGTAAGTTCACTTCTGACAAAACCATTGAAGTTGAAGGTAGCGACGGCAAAACCACCATTACATTTGACAATGCTATTATTGCTTGTGGTTCTTCTGTTATCGATTTGCCATTTATTCCTAACGATGACCCGCGTGTTATTGACTCAACTGGCGCATTAGAACTTAAAGATGTACCTGAAGAGATGTTAGTGCTTGGTGGCGGTATTATCGGTTTAGAAATGGGCACGGTATATAACGCATTAGGTTCAAACGTTTCTGTTGTTGAGTTTGCTGATCAATTAGTACCAGCTGCTGATAAAGATATCGTTCAAATCTACACTAAGTACAACAAGAAAAAGTTCAACATTATGTTGTCGACAAAAGTTATTGCTGTAGATGCCAAAGATGACGGTTTATATGTAACGTTTGAAGGCAAAAATGCTCCAGCAGAACAAGTGCGTTATGACAAAATTTTAGTTGCTGTGGGTCGTAAACCCAATGGTCATTTAGTAGGCGCTGATAAAGCTGGTGTTAACGTAGATGAACGTGGTTTTATTAACGTTTCTAACGAATTACGCACGAATGTAGCAAACATATTTGCTATTGGTGATGTGGTTGGTCAACCTATGCTTGCTCATAAAGCCGTTCATGAAGCACACGTTGCTGCAGAAGTGATTGCTGGTAAGAAGCACGTATTTGACCCACGTTGTATTCCTTCAATTGCTTATACTGATCCAGAAATGGCTTGGGTTGGTGTTACTGAGCGCGAAGCTAAAGAGCAAGGTTTAAACATTGAAGTAGCTAACTTCCCATGGGCAGCTTCTGGTCGTGCAATTGCTTCAGCGCGTACTGAAGGTAAAACTAAGATGATTTTTGAAAAAGAAACAGGTCGTGTTCTTGGTGGAGCTATTGTTGGTATTAATGCTGGCGAAATGCTTGGTGAAATTTGTTTAGCCGTTGAAATGGGCGCAGATGCAGAAGATGTGGGTTTAACCATTCATGCTCATCCTACATTAAACGAATCAATCGGTTTAGCGGCTGAAATATTCGAAGGTTCAATTACTGACTTACCTAACGCGAAAGCGGTTAAAAAGAAAAAATAAATATTGTT
>DAINNQ010000067.1:7418-10115 GCA_036735825.1 Alteromonadaceae bacterium
AAATATTGTTTAGCTCAGTAATACAAAAAACCAGCATTTCTTGCTGGTTTTTTATTTTATAGATCAATAGAATACCTATGTGTAACAAAACATGTAATTAATTTTTTAAAACAATAATCAAGGACGAAGATGAGATATATAGCTTACTTATTAGTAACGATAGCCTTGCTATCTCCTATTGCTTTTGCAAAACAACCTCCGCTTACTTATAAAGAGTTTGGTCATTTGCCGATGATCGAATCACCAACCGTTTCGCCAAATGGAGAATATATTGCCTCGGTTTTTAATTCAGATGATGGTCCAAAAGTTGTGTTAAGCAAATTTGGTTCTACTGACATATCTACTTTAGTTCAATTAAGAAAGTCTGAAGATAGAATCGAAAATATCTATTGGGCAAACAATGAAAGGCTACTGATTTCAGCCAGTTATTCTGAAAAGATCGTTAATCGATACTTTCGCATGAATCGTATTTTTTCAGTCAGCATTGACGGTAAAGACGTTCGTGAACTTAAAACCAAAATAATAAAAAAACTTGCGCCTTGGGAAAAAAGGGCGATGGCAGATATCAATCTTGTTTCTTTATTAAAAGATGATAAACACCATGTTTTATTGCAAATGTATGACGTGAAAGATGAAGCGCAAGTTGTTTACAAAGTTAACGTTTATGATGGTGAATTTACTAAATTATTTGCCAACCAATACAATGTTTATACTTGGGTTGTTAATGAAGATGATCAAGTAACTTTCGGTTATGGATCGTTGAAAGAAGATCCTGAAGTAAGAACTATTTGGCACCGAAAAACTGA
Organism: Alteromonadaceae bacterium; assembly: GCA_036735825.1. Classification (GTDB taxonomy): domain Bacteria; phylum Pseudomonadota; class Gammaproteobacteria; order Enterobacterales; family Alteromonadaceae; genus DAINNQ01. Next base: position 8,225 of record DAINNQ010000067.1, read on the forward strand.
AAATGATGAATGGAAATTACTACATAAGCAAAAAGCTTTCGAAGGTGAAACCTTTGCTCCTATTGCTGTACAAGGTGATAAACTGTTAGTGCTGACAGATCATCAAACCCGCCGAAAAGCATTATGGGAATATGATATTGCTAGCGGCGAATATGTAAAACTGGTTTATGGTCATGAAAAATATGATGTCAGAAACGTGATTTACAATACCGATAGAGATGAGATTATCGGGGCAACTTATTTTGAGCATTTCCGTCAAGATCACTACTTTTCAGATAAAAATAATGAATTAGCAAGCATTGTAAAAAATACCTTTAAAGGCTTTTTCACTAATATTTACAGTATCAGTGAAGATGATACAAAATTGTTAGTATTTGCCGCTAAAGATAATAGCCCAACCAAGTTTTTTTGGTTAGATCTTGAAAATAAAAAAGGTGGCATGTGGTTTAGTCAATACCCTTATTTAGAAAATCAATTATTGGCTAATGTGTTACCAATTGATTTTCAAGCGCGTGATGGTGTGGCACTCAATGGTTATTTAACTTTACCAGCAAAAAGTACTACCGCTAAACCACCGTTAGTTGTATGGCCGCATGGTGGTCCAATGGGGGTTAGGGATTACCAATACTTTGACCCTTATGTGCAATTTTTTACTAATAAAGGCTATGCGGTTTTACAAGTCAACTATCGGGGTTCAGGTGGTTTTGGTTCTGATTTTGAAGCATCGGGTTATCACCAGTGGGGTGAAAAAATGCAGCAAGATCTTTATGATGGGGTCACATGGCTGCAAGATAAGAATTTAGTTGATACCAATAATGCTTGTTTTGCAGGATACAGTTATGGTGGTTATGCTGCGCTTACCGCGGCATTTCAGCATCCGAACGCTTATAAATGTATTATCAGTATTGCCGGTATTAGTGATTTATATGAACTTGCAGAAAAGGATTACAAATGGGAAGGGGGTATTCGAGCACATATTGTTAATACCATTGGTGACCCAAGTAATGACGAAATCGCCAATAAGTTAAAAGCTAACTCAGCGATTAATCATTTAGATAAAATAAAAGCACCTATTTTGCTTCTTCATGGTACGCACGATACACAAGTAAGATTAAATCAATCAAAAGACTTTTATAAAAGCGCTAAGTCAGCAGGGTTGAAAGTTAAATATGTCGAATTTAAACACGGCACTCATTACTTAGATGAAGCTGAAAATAGACTGAAAGCGTTCAGTGAGCTCGATGCGTTTTTAAATAAACACTTAGTGAATTAACCGATAGTAAGCTCAAATTTATTGAGCAATCGATGAAAAAAACCAGCATTTCTTGCTGGTTTTTTATTAAGCTAAATACATAAAATGATTAACGTTTTTCAGAGACTTTCTTTGATGCTGCAATAGTAGCTTCAATTCTGCGGTTTTGTGCGTGAGCTGCAGTGGTATTTGCACTATTTTTAACTTGCTCTTCACCGTGACCAACAGCAGTTAAACGATCTTGAGCAACTGAGAATTTATTCACTAATACATCAACAACAGCTTGAGCACGTTTTTCTGATAATTGTTGATTATAAGCTGCATCACCTAATACTGACGTATGGCCATTAATGGTTAATTGTGTATGCGGATAAGTCGACATGAAAGTAGCTGCTTTCTCGATTTCATCATAATATACTTCAGCTACATCACTTTTGTTATTCTCAAAGTTAACCACTAAGTGCATGGTTTCTTGTTGTTCAGTAAAAATAGTACAACCTTGAACGTCTACTTTATCAACCATAGGTGTATTTGGGCATTGATCTTTGCTATCAAAAATGCCGTCTTTATCACTGTCTAGTTCTACAATTTCTTGTGTATTGTTATAGCTAGTTGGCATAACTGTAGGAGCAGGAGCAG
>DAINNQ010000068.1:0-10100 GCA_036735825.1 Alteromonadaceae bacterium
GGCAAAAACTCTATATAAAATTGCAACGGATATTAACAGAGCATCACTTATCGCCTGTGATCAGCGCATTAACCTTTGGTGAGCGAGGAAGTTTAACCAAAGCACATTGGCAGGTTTTGCAAAATACGGCCACTGGCCATTTAATCGCTATATCTTGGCTTCATTTGGGGTTAGTGGCAGCAGGTAGTTTTAATTTATTTTTAATATTTTTTAAATTTTTTCCATTGGCAAGATTTACCCCAAAACAGTTTAAAGAAAGCATAACTGACACCAATAATCGTTATTTAGTGATTTCCGCAAGTGTGTTATTGAGTGTGTTTTACGCCTATTTAGCTGGGTTTTCCATTCCAACATTACGTGCGCTACTCATGCTGGTTTTATTCTGGCTGTTAAGGCTGTTCACGATAAAAATGACAGTATCGCGCTGGTTATTATTCACCATAATGCTAATCGTATTGTTGATGCCTTTTAGTTTGTTTACTGCTAGCTTCTGGTTGTCATTTTGGGCGGTGAGTTTAATATTTATGCTTTTGTGGCGTTTTAAAACACGGTTTAAACAAGCGCCGCTAGAGAATGGTTCTACTTATTCTAAAATGACATTTAAAATAAAAAACGCATTGATTTCATTGTTTTTTTTACAAGTAGCACTGATTTTGTTCATGCTGCCGATAACCGCTATTTTTAATCAGCAAATATCAGCTGTTGCATTATTTGCAAACCTTGTAGCTGTCCCTTGGATGAGTGTCACGAGTATTCCGTTAAGTTTACTCTCAATTATTAACTTAGCTCTGAGTGATTTTTTTCCCATTTGTCAATGGTTTGCCCAAGGATTTCTCACTTTAGCCATCAAAAGTTTAGAGCTTATTTGGTGGTGGTTGCGCTTTTTAAGTGAGCTACCTTATTCAACGATAACCATATCAACTTTTCAATGGCTAATAGCGTGTATCATTACGGCTTGTATGGCTGTAAAGCTTTTTACAGAAATATCCCTGAAAAAAATCAGCCTTGTTTTTGTCATATTTATTTTATCTTCTTTTGGTTATCGTCAGGTGAACGAGCAGATTACCGCTCATACTTGGCGGGTGAATATTATGGACGTTGGGCAAGGATTAGCCGTGCTCATTGAAGCCAATGATCAGGTGCTGATCTATGACACAGGCGCGAGTTTTCCAAGTGGCTTTTCTATGGCTGAGGCCGTGCTTTTGCCTTATTTAAACACTCAAGGATATCGAGCGTTAGACTTAGTAATAATTAGCCATGACGATAATGATCACGCAGGTGGCTTAACTATTCTACAAGAGCATTACCCAATTAATCGACTGATGTACAACAGCCCAGAGCAAGGTATGTCATGTCTGCAAGGAGATAAGTTTGTTTGGCAGTTCTTAACTATCGAAATATTATCGCCAAATCAACAACAGGCCGATCATAATGACGACTCGTGTGTTATCAAAATTTCTGACTCTTATCACAGCGTATTATTAACTGGTGATATTTCTAAAAAAACGGAACAACGACTTATTAAAGATGACCCAAAATCAACGCTGTTAAAAAGTGACATAATGGTGGCGCCTCATCATGGCTCAAAAACTTCTTCATCGAGTGCATTTATTCAAGCCGTTGCTCCACAAACTGTCATTTTCAGTGCGGGGTATTTAAATCGTTGGCAAATGCCAACAGCAGAAGTGATTAATCGATATCATACCTTGGGCATTAACACGTTCAATACTGCTAATGATGGCATGATACGAATTGAACTAAGCAGCGCAGGCAGTAAAGTTATTCGTTATCGTCATGAGCTTTGGCCTTTTTGGTTTGCCAATTAAGTGCGTTGAATTAGATAAAATAATTCTTGCTTGGTTGCCAACTCAATTAAGGCTAAAATAGCGCGGTAATTTACTTTTGAATCAATGAGAGTTGAATGTCGACAGCATTAGAACCGACGATAGAGCAATCAAAAACTAATCATAAAGAAGCCGATACTTGGCAAAATTTCAAACGATTAATGGGATATGCTAAACAATATAAAGCAGCGGGTATTTTCGCTATTATTTGTATGCTCGGTTATGCGTCGATTGATGTCTATTTTTTATCAAAATTACCTAAATTGATTGATGAAGGCTTGTCGGGCAAAAACCCTGATTTTATGAAGTGGGCGCCGCTTTTTGTCATTGTTTGTTTTATTATTCGCGGCATTTTCCATTTTCTCAGTAACTACTGTTTAGCTTGGGTAGGTAACAATGTGGTAGCTGATTTAAGACAAAGTATTTTCGAGCATGTGATGGCGATGCCAGTGGCATTTCATGATAAAACTTCAACTGGCACGCTCATTTCTAAATTAACCTTTGATACAGAACAAGTGTTGCAGGCAACCAGTAAATCATTATTAACTATGGTGCAGCAAGGTGGGTTTGTTATTGGTTTACTTGGCTTAATGTTTTGGGAAAGTTGGCAGTTATCCGCTATTTTTCTGGTGATCACCCCAATTATCGCGGTTATTGTAACGATTGTTTCTCGCCGTTTTCGCACGGTCAGTAAAAATATTCAAGATGCGATGGGTGAGGTAACACGCGCTGCAGAGCAAACTTTTAATGGTCACAAAGTGGTGTTAACTTTTGATGGGCAAGAGCGAGAAAACCAACGATTTGGCAAAATTAATAAATCGAATCGCCAACACTTGATGAAAATGGTGGCAACTAAATCCGCTAGCGTGCCTATTATTCAAATTATTGCCTCATTCGCGTTAGCGTTTGTTTTATATGTAGCCACTTTAGATGGTTTTGTTGAAAACCTAACGCCAGGCGTTTTCATGGGCATAGTTACTTATATGACTATGCTATTAAGACCCTTAAAATTACTCACTAATGTGAATAGTGAATTTCAAAAGGGCATGGCAGCGACAACCAGTATTTTTGGGTTGTTAGACGAAGAAGCTGAAAAAGATTCTGGCATTGTTTCAATAAAACGCTCTGCGGGCACGTTAGCGTTTAACGATGTCAGTTTTGTATATCCGGGTGATGAAAAACAGTCGCTCAGTCATCTATCATTTGAAGCCAAAGCCGGTGAAGTGATAGCCCTCGTTGGCCGCTCAGGTAGCGGAAAATCAACAGCAAGTTCGTTGTTATTGAGGTTTTATGACGCCACATCGGGCACGGTTTTAATCGATGATAAAGATATCACTTCTTATAAATTAAAAGATTTACGTCGCCAATTTGCTTATGTTTCCCAGCAGGTGGTGCTTTTTAACGACTCACTTGCTAACAATATTGCTTATGGTAAACCTGACGCAACCCGCGAAGAGATTATTGACGCGGCAACTAAAGCGCATGTTATGGAGTTTGCCGAACCTTTGCCGCATGGTATAGACACCAATATTGGCGATAATGGCGCCTTACTTTCAGGTGGACAACGCCAACGGGTCGCCATTGCTCGGGCATTATTATGCGATGCACCATTCTTAATTTTAGATGAAGCAACCAGTGCGCTAGATACAGAATCAGAACGCCATATTCAAGACGCGTTAAGCGAGCTGCAGAAAAATCGCACGTCTATTGTTATTGCTCACCGTTTATCTACCATCGAAAGTGCAGATAAGATTATCGTGATGGAGCAAGGTCAAATTATCGAACAAGGTGAGCATCATGCCTTGCTCGCCCAAAAAGGGGCTTATGCCCAATTACATCAATTTCAATTTGGGTCTGCCAATTGAGTCGCGTCATTGAAATAGGGAATAACGCTTAATGCGACTTATTGAACGCGTGTGGTTTGAAAGTCATGCGGCTAAATGGTGTTTAGTGCCATTGCTACTGCCGTTTTCAGCATTATTTTGGCTGATGTCGACTGTGCGCAAAATGTTGTTTCATTGTGGATTTAAACGCTCTTATCGACTTGCTTGCCCTGTTGTTGTGGTAGGGAATATTGGCGTTGGTGGAAATGGTAAAACGCCCGTTGTTATTCACTTGGTTGAACAACTGAAAGCTCAAGGAGTAAGAGTTGGCGTGTTAAGCCGTGGTTATGGCTCTCAAGCTCCAAGCTACCCGTATGTTTTAACCAATGAGAGCACAGCACAGGAAGCAGGTGATGAACCTTTGCTTATTTTTCAACGCTGCCAAGTGCCAGTGGTGATTGGCGCTGATCGAATTGCTGCTGCAAAAGAATTGATAGCGCAAGGTTGTCAAATCATTATCAGTGATGACGGTCTTCAGCATTATCGTTTGCAACGTGATTATGAGTTATTGGTGATTGATGGAAAGAGACTGTTTGGTAATGGATTATTACTACCTGCGGGGCCATTACGAGAAACAACAGAGCGGCTAGATACGGTTGATCGTATTATCATTAATGGCGAATTAACGGCAGACAAAGCGAGCAAAAGCTCGTTAAATCATAAAATGCACCACATGCAACTTGCGGCTCAACAGGTGATTAATTTGAAATCGGGTCAGCAAGTAGATTTACCATCGTTTATAACTCAGAGTCATAACATTAATGCCATTGCTGGTATTGGCGATCCGCAGCGATTTTTTACTTATTTGCGCCAATTAGGTTTCACTCTTGATAATGCGCAAGGATTTATCGATCATCAAAGTTATAATAAGCAGATGTTTAGTGCTATCGACTCAGCTGATGTCGCATTGCTAATGACTGAAAAAGATGCCGTGAAATGTCGTGTTTTTGCCGAACCCAATTGGTGGTATTTACCGGTTGATGCTCAATTTTCAGAGCAAGAAAATAAACAAATAATGACTGATATTAATCGGTTACTAGACAGTTATTAAGCACTTTGAAATAAACAAAAATATAAAATTAATCGAATAAGAAGAGAATAAAATATGGCTTTTGATATTAAATTGATGGAAATTTTGGCGTGTCCAGTTTGTAAAGGCAAGCTTGACTACAAAAAGGATCAAAAAGAATTGATCTGTAATTTTGACCGTTTAGCTTATGCGATTGTTGATGATATTCCTGTGCTCTTAGAAAGTGAAGCACGCCGAGTTACTGAAGAAGAACGTTCATAATTTATTTAGGAAATACTTATGTCATTTGTTGTTGTTATTCCCGCACGTTATCAGTCATCTCGTTTACCTGGAAAAGTCCTTGCTGATATTGATGGTAAACCGATGATCCAATGGGTTGTTGAAAAAGCGCAACAAAGTGGCGCGCAAAAAGTGATAGTTGCCACAGATAACCAGCAAGTGGCAGATGCGGTTTCGGCCTTCGGTGGTGAAGTGTGCAAAACCCGAGACGATCATCAATCGGGCACGGAGCGCTTAGCTGAGGTAATGGAACATTATGGTTTTGATGATGATCAGATCATTGTTAATGTGCAAGGTGATGAGCCGTTTATTCCTTCAGAAAATATTGCTCAAGTGGCAAAAAACTTAGCCAATCAACAACGCACTAATCAGCAGCAAGCACGCATGGCAACTTTAGCTGTGCATATAAGTGATGTTGAAGAAGCATTCAATCCTAATGCGGTCAAAGTGCTATGTGATAAAGACGGCTATGCACTGTATTTTAGTCGAGCAACGATTCCTTATGATCGAGCGCGTTTTTTGAATAATGACAATATCCAAGAAATTGGTGACTTTTATTTACGTCACATTGGTATTTATGCTTATCGCGCTGGTTTTATTAAAGATTATGTTAATTGGCCTGCAAGCCAGCTAGAGCAAATTGAATCGTTAGAGCAGCTGCGTGTGTTATGGCAAGGTGAGAAAATTCACGTTGATGTTGCCGAAACCCGTTTACCTGTTGAGGGTGTTGATACGCCTGAAGATTTAGAAAAAGCGCGCGCTTTTGCTCGTACGCTTTAAGGTTAAATAATTTGTTTTTGTATCTGCTAACTCATTGCAGATAACTGCGGCATTGTCATCATCAAAAAGCCACCAAAAGCGGCGTTGTTTGGTGACAATGAACAATCAACATGCGATTTCATGTCATTTATTGTTGAGCGATATTGTTGATAAAATTGCCACGTCGGTTTTGAATGATAAACCACCTCTTGTAACTCAAAAGTCTTGATGATCCCTTTAGTGGTGGTGGGTTTGATGAAAACCTCGTCATTGGGGCGAAAATAGGCAGGCAGAATAGAAATGAGAGACCAGTTTGCCATTTTGTAATGGCTAAGAATTTCTACTTGGCAAGTAAATCCTGCTGTTTGGTCTCCATAACACACCTGAAACAAGGCATCGACGATTAAATCTTTTTCTAACCTTGTTAATTGCTTGATGGTGGTTTTGAATTTGGGTTTATCAAACATGGAAACCATCGAGGAGCGATTCACTAACTTTATCCACTCTTCTAAGATGAGCTCAATATTGGCAAAGTTTCCTCTGGCAAAATGATGTTGACAAGACTCGATCATTTCAGGCATTTTGTGTTTTTTAGCGACCTTTAACATTTCTGGGTGGTCAAATCCTTGCGGATATTGCTGGAAAAACAACTGCTCTGCTATTTTTAACTTTTCAATGTTCATTTTATTTCATTAGCCCGAAGGCATGGCTAAAATTTCTTTAATGTTGATAACACCGTCAAACTTTTTAAAGCCTGTTTCTTGTTTCATGCGTGCCAGTACTGCCATGCGGTCAGATAATTCATTGCCTTCAATATCGGCATGACCTTTAACATGGGTAATGGTGAGATTGTTTTTAATGGCTTGATAAAGACTAAAACACGCTTGCACTAATTCGGGGTTTTTAATCGGTTGACCATCGGCTTTTTTCCAACCTTTTCTTTGCCAACCTGCCGCCCATTTTGTGATGCTATCAATCGAGTATTTAGAGTCTGATAAAACTTGTACGCTTTTACCTGCTTCAATGTAATGTTTTGCTAATTTAAACGCTTCTAACATGCCATTTAACTCGGCGGTATTATTAGTGCCGTTTGGCTCATATAAGCCATACCATAATTGGTTTATTTCAGTTTGAAAATAGACTGCAACTCCAGTGCCTGATTTGCCTGGGTTGGGTGAGCAAGCACCGTCACAATAAATATTGATATCAGCGTCTTTACTTAAAGTAGAGCTTGTCGAGCTGAAAGCTTTGTTACTGGTTGCTGAAGAGGTTGTTTTAGCGCTAGCGCTAGCAGCATTTTCACTCTTTGCTAAAGAACGTTTCATAAGGGCTTTAGTATAGGTATCGGCAAAAGCAGATTCAGCAGCTTGCTGAGATTCAAAGCCCATAAATTGCGCATCTGAGCGTCCAGCCGTGACATCTTTAACGGTTGACCAATTATCAAAAACACCCGTTTTAGCGCCTTTCCAAACTACGTAATACTTTTTAGCCATGTTACTTCAAACTCTACTTGTTACTTTATTTTCGAATGTTTTAAATTTTACTTGTTTATTAAACGCTTTTATTTTGTTTTATTGACCAAATAACTAACAAAACGCCAACCAGAAAAAATGGAATACTGAGCATTTGCCCGGTATTTAAAGAGATTTCAAGGGTATAAGCTGCTTGTTGTTGTTTAAAAAATTCAATAATAAAACGGGCGGTGAAGGTCATGATCAAAAACAACCCTAATAACATACCTTGATAATTTTTCGCTTTAGTAAGCTTGTAAACTGCTGTTAAGACGATAAAAATAAGTGCGTAGGCGATGGCTTCATAAAGCTGGGCAGGGTGGCGAGCAATATTATCAATTCGGCCAAAAATAATTGCCCATGGTACATCTGTTGGTTTACCTAAAATTTCGGCATTAACAAAATTAGCACTACGAACAAAAATGCCAAATAATGCTGTCGCTATAGCTAATCGGTCGAGCAGCCACAAAAAGCTAAACGGGGCTTTTCGGGTATATAAATACGTGCCAATGATAGCGCCTAAACCACCACCATGACTGGCAAGTCCACCTTCCCAAATAGCGAGGATTTTCAGTGGATTCGCAAGATAGAAATCGGGATCATAAAACAAACAATGCCCCAGTCGAGCGCCAACAATAATGCCAACAACAACGTAGACTAATAAATTATCGAGCGACTCTACATTTTGTTTTTCTTGCTGATAAATCCATTTCATATAATACAAGCCAGCAAAAATAGCACTAGCGAATAAAGCGCCATACCAATGGATAGTAATAGGGCCTAATGCGATTAAAACAGGATCGACATTCCAGAGAAAATGTTCCACACGGTTACCTTGAAAATATTATGTTTGTTGTTAATGGCGGGTAATATAGCAAGCTATGCTAATGATGGGCAGATGAAATGTAAGAAAAAGCGAAAAAGTCAAATAAGGGGGGATAAATTTGACCTTTCCGCTTTGGTATAAAACTGCTGATTGATTTATTACCGTTTACTCATCAAGTGCTTTAAAGCGAATAGCGACACCACCACTGGTGGCTAACTTGATGGTTAATGACTCTTTAGCAGACACGGTTTTATTTTCGATCACCATGGCATAAGGGTTATTTACCCATTCAGCATGTGGACCATCGCGATAAATTTGTGCTTGATATTGTTTGGATGTATCTAAAAAGTCTAAATCAATGGTTATTGTTCGAGATTTTTCATCTGTCAGCGCGCCAACGTACCAATCATTGCCGTCGCGTTCTTGGCGAGCAAAAACAACATAATCACCAATTTCACCGGCAATGGCTTTACTTTCTTGCCAATCGACTGGTACATCTTTAATGAATTGAAAAGCAGGTAAGTTCGCTTGATAATTTTTCGGTAAATCTGCCGCCATTTGAATCGGGCTATAGAGCACAACATACAGAGCAAGTTGCTTAGCCAAGGTTGTTTGCGGTCGATTGGTTTTGTCGCCAAGGCCATTAAAGCCCATATCAAAAACCCCAGGAGTGAAATCCATCGGGCCTGCAAGCATGCGAGTAAAAGGTAAAATAGCGGTGTGCTCTGGCGGATTTGGTGGTGTGCCCCAAGCGTTAAACTCTTGGCCACGAGCACCTTCTCTGGCAATCCAGTTAGGGTAGGTACGTCTTAAACCTGTGTCTTTAATAGGTTCATGGGTATTGATACTTATTTGGTATTTTGCCGCGGTGGTAACACTGTGCAAATATTCATTGACCATAAATTGGCCGTCGTGCCATTCTTTTCTAACAATGCCATTTTCGTCAACGCGTTTAATATTGCCACCGTCAGCAACATAACCTGTTTTAACTTGACGCACACCGTGCTGCTGATAAAACGCAAAGGCATCGTCCATTTGATTGCGGTAATTGCTCACGCTGCCTGAAGTTTCATGATGACCAATTAAACGGACGCCTTTTTCTTCGCCATATTTTGCGATGTCATCAATATCAAAATCATCATAGGCTTTAGTGAAATTAAAAACATCACCGTTACTAAACCAGTCTCCGTCCCAACCAATATTCCAGCCTTCAACCAACACACCTTTAAAACCGTGCTCGGCAGCAAAATCCATATAGCGTTTTGTTTCACTGGTGGTTGCGCCATGAATGTCTCCACTGCCCCAAGTGTTGGTTCTGATGTGCATTCCCCACCAAATACCGACATATTTAGCAGGTTCAACCCACGAAACATCACCAAGTTTGTTGGGTTCATTGAGATTGAGGATCAGATCAGAATTGAGTAATCCAGTGGCTTTTTCACTGATTTGAATGGTGCGCCATGGCGTTTTAAAATCAGCGTGGGTTTTTACTAAAACACCATCAGACCAAGGCGTTAAATCGGCCTTAAGCGTACCTGGGCGTTGTTGATTCAGCGTCATACCTGCGTAATCTATCAATGCCGCTTCATGAATACTGACATGTGTGCCATTGCCAAGTTTAAAAGTAAACGGCGTGTGTGCTCTATCTACCGTTTCAACATCTGTGGTGTTATAGATATATTCGTAACGATTCCAACCGCGAGCGGGGATCCACCATGCAGTCGCTTTTTTCGCATCATCAATGGCAAATTCTGTTAATTCATTGGTGATTTCTATTTTTCCTGATAAACCTGATTGTTTAGGCACTTCATAACGAAAGCCAACCCCGTCGTTAAATAGACGAAATCGAACATGAAAAGTATGGGCAGACTCACGAGCTTGATGAAAAGTAAGCAATAATTCGTTGTGCTCATCAGTGACTGTTTTACGTTCACCCCATGGTTGTTGCCATGTTGAGTGATGTTGCTT
>DAINNQ010000069.1:0-10015 GCA_036735825.1 Alteromonadaceae bacterium
AATAAAATAAGTAACGCTGTACAGGTACAAATAATGATAGTGTCAAAAAATACCGCCAACATTTGTATATAACCTTGCGACACAGGATGCGGTGGATAAGGCACGGCAGCAGCTGCAGCATTAGGAGAGCTGCCCATACCCGCTTCATTTGAATACAAACCGCGTTTTACACCTTGCACAATTGCTGCTCCGACTAATCCACCACCAGCTTCTTTTAAGCCAAGTGCTGATGCAAAAATATCGGCAATAATCGCGGGAATAGCATGTAAATTAATACTGATGACAAACAGACAAACTAATACATACGCTAACCCCATAAATGGCACGATCAATTCGGCAAAGCGTGCGATGTTTTTAAGTCCACCTAAAATAATAAAGGCCGACAAAATTGTGATCACTATCCCTGATGTTAACGGGGCAATACCAAATGAGCCATAAAATGCATTGGTAATTGAATTTGCCTGCACGGAACTAAAAACAAAACCATAACCAAAAAATAAACATAATGAAAATGTGATGGCTAACTTTTTACTACGAACGCCCTTACTCATATAATAAGCAGGGCCACCTCGAAATTGTCCATTGCTGTCTTTTTCTTTATATAATTGCCCGAGCGCACTTTCAGCAAATGCTGTCGCCATACCGACTAAAGCAATTAGCCACATCCAAAATACCGCACCAGCTCCACCTAATGAAATGGCTACCGCAACGCCCATTAAATTGCCTGTGCCTACTCGCGCAGCTAACGAAGTACATAGGGCTTGAAAAGAAGAAATACCATGTGCATCAGCTCGCCGACTTGATTTTAAAATCGTGAACATGTGGGTGAATTTAGTGAATTGTAAACCTTTTAAACGAATGGTGAACCATATGCCGCAACCCGTAAGTAGATAAATAAGTACGCTGCCCCATAAGTAACCATTGATAGTGCCAACCCATTGTTCAATCACGACTATTTCTTCTTATTGTTGTTTTGACTGGCAAGCATAACAAATAAAAACCCAGATCACTAAAGTGAATACTGGGTTTTTAGTTAAAGCGGGTTCAAAAAGTCGCTCTCTTTAGCACTAAAAAGTTAGTGTTGAATATCAATGTTACCTATCGGCCTTAGTATTATGACTAAATCCCTTTTGCCAAGGTAGGATACAAATGCAACAAGCACCCTTTTCCCATAAACGTTAAGCGGTAATAAGGGACGCTTTTATGTAGATTTTGTTCATGCTCTGGCAAAGATTCAACTTGCTCTAATACACCTTTATCAACCAAAAAATTTAACATGGTTGATGAGATTTCTTGTTTCTTTAATTTTGCCGCTAATTCCATCGACGACGCTAACCCTTTAAATGAATATAAGGCTTTCATCAACAATGCTTCGGCATCTGATAATACCGGTAATGAACCTTCATACGGTGGAAATTGTTTATCAATGTATTTTCCTGCTACTCGCTTATAGGAAGCTTGTATCGCCTGAATATCTTCATCTTTATCGCCGCTGATTTCATACGAGTGAAATACTCCAGCTTCTTTTAACAAATAATCAACTTTGGATAGAAAAATAGGGATCTGACAACCTTGAGCAACATGGTAAAAGCCCGTTTTCCATTTAACAGATTTTCCGCGTGTTCCCTCAGGGGTGAATAAAAAGAATACTTTTTCGTCTTTTTTTCTCGCAACAAACTGTTTGATTAATTCAACTTGCCCCTGTCCTTTTGACGTTCTGTTAATTGGCATGGCGCCTAACCACATCATAAATTTGCCAATGATCGGCGCTTTACACCAGCTATCTTTGATTGAAAAATATATTTTGATATCTTGGAGAATTGCCGCACCAAGCGCATAAATAAAATCCCAATTTGAAGTGTGTGGAGCGGCAATCGCTACGCCTGCTCCTTTTAATTCACATTGAGTTATTTTCCATCCTGCAATTTTAAACCATAGATAAAAGATTGATTTAAGAAAATATTTGGTAAAAACACCATCAAAAATGGTTTTCTCTCGAATAGACAATGAATTATTTGACATTTTTTTTGACATAAAAACGACCAAAGCACAAACAGGTAAGAGGAGTTAGATTGTTCTAATATAGCATATTTTACTCAGTGCTAGGCAATAAAAAGCCAGTATTTATAAATACTGGCTTTACCTAAATTTAATGATGTCAGCACATTATTTAAAAAGGTTGTTGCTACAAGGCTTTATAAATTTTCTCAACGGATTCTTTAGCATCACCAAATAACATTTGGGTATTTTCTTTAAAGAATAATGGGTTTTGTACGCCAGCATAACCTGTGCTCATTGAACGCTTGAATACGATCACTTGTTTTGCATGCCACACTTCTAATACTGGCATTCCCGCAATGGGGCTTGATGGATCTTCCGCTGCGGCTGGGTTAACCGTATCATTCGCGCCAATCACTAACACAACGTCGGTTTCTGGAAAATCATCATTTATTTCATCCATGCCAAAAACAATATCGTACGGCACTTTCGCCTCAGCTAATAAAACATTCATATGCCCTGGCAAACGCCCCGCAACAGGATGTATAGCAAACCTAACATCAACGCCTTTACTTTTCAGGGCTTGTGTCATTTCATAAACAGGATATTGTGCTTGCGCAACTGCCATGCCGTAACCCGGAGTTATTACCACAGATTTAGCGCCACTTAACATTTGTGCAACCGCTTCTGCGTTAGTTTCAACATGCTCGCCATAATCTTTATCAGTATCAATGACAACGTCAGTACCAAAGCCGCCAGCAATAACACTAATAAAAGAGCGGTTCATCGCCTTACACATAATATATGACAATATCGCGCCTGAAGAACCAACTAACGCACCAGTAACAATCAGTAAATCATTGCTGAGCATAAAACCTGCCGCCGCTGCCGCCCAACCAGAATAAGAATTCAACATTGAAACTACCACGGGCATGTCTGCGCCACCAATAGAGGCAACTAAATGCCAACCAAAAGCTAAAGCAATAATGGTCATAATAAATAAAGCATTAACATCACCGCCTTGTTTTACAAAGCTGATCATTAAGATAAATGACACCACTCCTGCAGCTAAATTGAGTTTATGTCGATGAGGTAGCATCAAAGCCGATGAATTTATCATGCCGCTCAGTTTTCCATAAGCAACCACAGATCCGGTAAAAGTAACTGAACCAATAAATACCCCTAAAAACACTTCAACTAAATGAATATTGGTCGCCATTTGTAACTCATCAGTCAAGTTAGCAACTAAACTATGATCCATTTCAAAATAACTATTAAAACCAACTAAAACCGCCGCTAAACCGACAAAACTATGCAAAATAGCGACTAACTCTGGCATCTGTGTCATTTCTACTTTTTTAGCCAAACGCAAACCAATTGCAGCACCTATGGTCATGGTTATAAATATCAGGAGAACATTCGACACTCTTTCATCAGCAATCGTCGCGACTAAGGCGATCACCATACCGACAATACCGTACCAATTGCCAGTTTCGGCCGTTTCTTGTTTACTTAGCCCTGATAAACTAAAAATAAATAACAACGCTGAAACTATATAGGCAGCACTAATTAAACCACTTGAAAATTCCATTAATGCTCTCCTAACGTCTAAACATTTTTAACATGCGTTTAGTGACATAAAAGCCACCAACAATATTTATCGTGGCAATTAATACCGCGATACCCGCTAAGATTTGAACTAAGGTATTTTCTTGCCCGATTTGCAGTAACGCACCGACAACAATAATGCCCGAAATAGCATTGGTGACACTCATTAATGGTGTGTGCAATGAATGGCTAACGTTCCAAACTACGTTGTAACCAATCACACAAGCTAGAACAAAAACGGTAAAGTGAGAAAGAAAATCAGCTGGAGCGACACTCGCAATCCAACCAAATAACATAGCGCCAACTGCTAATAAAACATACTTTTTATTCGCATTAACAGGTTCGCTTGCTTGTTTTTTACTTTCAGTTTTAACCGCTGGCGCTTTGACAGCAGAAGGCGCTGCACTGACTTGAATAGGGGGAGGCGGAAAGGTTATTTCTCCTTCATAAACGACTGTCATATTACGCAAAACGACATCATCAAAATCAATAGCAATTTCACCATCTTTGTTTTTACAAAGTAATTTCATCAAGTTAACTAAGTTATTGGCGTATAACATGGATGACTGATTTGGTAATCGAGAAACTAAATCGGTATAACCGATAATTTTAACGCCATCAACATCCGTGATTTTTCCAGCAACAGTTAACTCGCAATTTCCGCCACCACCTGCGGCTAAATCAACAATCACACTACCCGTTTTCATCGATTTAACCATATCAGCGGTGATCAATTTCGGCGCAGGTTTGCCTGGGATCATCGCCGTAGTAATAATAATATCTACGTCTTTAGCTTGCTGAGAAAACAATGCCATTTCTGCATCAATAAATGCTTGGCTCATTTCTTTAGCGTATCCGTCTCCTGAGCCTGTATCTTCTTCTTGATAATCGAGCTCTAAAAACTCAGCACCCATACTTTCTATTTGCTCTTTCACTTCCGGGCGGGTATCAAATGCACGAACAATCGCCCCTAAACTACCAGCCGTACCTATTGCTGCAAGCCCTGCGACACCAGCACCAATAATCATCACTTTCGCTGGTGGTAAATTGCCTGCCGCAGTAATTTGCCCAGTTAGAAAACGACCAAAAGCATTGGTTGCTTCAATCACGGCACGATAGCCAGCAATATTTGCCATCGAACTTAACGCATCTAAAGACTGTGAGCGTGTCATTCGAGGTACCATTTCCATAGCTAAGGTATTGACAGATTTAGTTTTTAATAAGGCTAATAATTCAGGAGATTGTGCTGGGGCAATAAAACTGATCAGCGTTGAACCATCGTTTAGCAGTTCAGCCTCAGCAATAGTTGGTGGGTTAACTTTTAAAACAATATCGGATTGCCAACAATTCTTTTTAGTGACAATTTCAGCGCCAGCATCAATAAAGTCTTGATCATTAAAGCTGGCTTTTGAGCCTGCGCCTTTTTGTATTAGCACAGTAAAGCCAAGTTTAGATAATTCTTTAACAGCACTTGGAGAACTAGCGATACGGTTTTCACCGCGAAGTGATTCCTTGGGTATTCCTATATTCATAAGCCACCTTTTTGAGTGTGCGGAAACGCATTTTATTATTATTCGACTAATGTTTTAGCACTTTTCGAACGTTATTTAAACAAAAAGCTGGACTTAAATATATGATTTATATCGAAGGAATATGAACTAACGATTTATTCAATGACGGTTTTAACCCTGATGAGGTAAATGACTTCGTAAATGGCGAGGTTAATGATGAGGTAAATAAAGTACTTGTCTTTTCTGTTCAAGCAACTGGGTAATTTTTTCAACATCTTTATGGTCGATAAAATCAGAAAAGGCTTTTTTAGCAAACTCAGCCATTTCAAATTCAAATTCCAAATCAAAATATTGGCTTTGATAATTTGCTTGTTCAAAAATTTGCGCCGTTTGTTTTATGATGGGTCGCTTATCTACCCGAGCTGATTGATTAGGTGAAAAAGTTGATAAATTTTTATTGATGAAAGTTTGCGTGGTTACATCATTAAAAAAATGCAAAAAATCAATTAAATGAGGCTTAGTTGCACCTTGCTTAGTTAAGGCGATCACTGACATTGGCGCCAACACACTATTTTCATTAACCTCTGTGATTGCTGGGAAAGGGAAAAAGCCTATGTCTTCTTGATATTTTTCCGACAAGCTACTTAACGAAAAGCTGCCGATTAAGTTAATTCCAACCACTTCGCGATATAATAATGGCATTAATTCATCACCATCAAAAAAACGGTGTTGTGCAAACATGTATTTATTGTCGAGTAAGTTTTTCCAATAATTAAACACTAAGGTGACTTCGGGTGAATTAAAAGCCATTTTGCCATTAACCAGTTGATTGTATTTTTCTGCCCCATGCAAACGTAACATCAGATAATCAAACCAACCTGCAATTTGCCAAGGATATTTGGTGCCTAACGCTATCGGGGAAATTTGATTTTTATGTAAATTATCGAGCAAGGCAATAAACTCAGGCCAAGTGCTAGGCTCGGATAAACCTAAGCGATTAAATAATGATTTTTTATAATAAAATCCCCAAATATATGACGTTAATGGGATCCCATAAACTTGTTCATTAAACTTCACTTTGTCTTTTGAAGATTGACTAAAATTTTTGTCTAAGTCATTTTGTTGCCAAAAGTCATTGATATCAACCACTAAACCTTTATCAACCAAGGTTTTTAATCGTTTACTGGCAAACCAATTAATGACATCAACTTCGTTTTCCATCGCCATTAATTCGGCGAGCAAATCAGGGTAATTACTTGAGGCTAAACGGATAAGTCTAACTTTAATATTAGGATGAAGAGCTTCAAACTCAGTGACACGTTCACGATATACTTGTTCTTTAACTTTTGAATTTGCCAGCACAGCAAAATTAATTAATTGTTGTTCAGCATGCAATTGGAAAGATTTACACAGCAAAATCACGGCAACAACGTTTAAAATGATGCGAGTAAACCTTTGCTGTAAAAACATAATGCTAAACCTTAATCAATATCTGCCAACGGCCATTTAACAATATAGTCTTCAAAAAAATCAATATCAACTTCATTGTCTTTAACCACTTTCCCACGCACTGACATACCTGCTTTATGCATGGCTGATTTTTTACCTTTATGTAACAACGGGTGCCAAGAAGGCATACCTCGTCCTTCCTTTAACCGTCGATACGTGCAGCTTGATGGCATTAAATCCACATAATCTAAATTATTTTGACTTAACTGAACACAATCAGGCACAAAAGTGAGGCGCTTTTGATATTGACTACATTGACAGGTTTTATCATTTAACAAGTGGCAAGCAATATTGGAATACACCATTTGCTCGCCTTCTTCAATATGATCCGTCGGCGCTAGTACAGTTTCATCCGTTGTATTTTCATCATCAATAAACTTATGCAGACAGCACTTTCCACACCCGTCACATAAAGATTCCCACTCTATAAGTGTCATGTCTTTAAGCGCTTTGGCTTCCCAGAAATGATTCACCCCAAGGTTACTGGCCATACTATCTCTCGTTATTTGTCCGATTTGTGAATGTTAGTGAATAGGAGGAAACTTTATCCGATCTGACAAATGTCCAACCGAACTGACAAAATAATAAGATAAATTCCAATGCATCAACATTTTATAATTATTGTAGGCGAGGTAAACGCGACCATTTTCATCATCCGGATAAATAAGCGCCGCTTTAATATCCACTTTCGGCAAATTAGTACCATCGACTCTACGCACGCCTAAAGCTTGCCATTGTGCTAAAGTTTTTTCTTGTTCATCCCAAGCTTTCAACCAGTTTTTTCTACTACCTGTGCGCTTAGGAATCGCTAATGAATGATCAAAGTCATCAGGAAGTTTCACTTGTCTTCCCCAGGTTAACGCGTCATTCCAACCTTCTGATTTAAGATAGTTTGCCATCGATGCAAATACGTCAGCCTGATTATTCCAAATGTCTTTTTTGCCATCGCCATCACCATCGACGGCATAAGCAAGAAATGACGTTGGCATAAATTGATTCTGTCCCATCGCTCCTGCCCATGAGCCTTTCATATCATCAATCGCAATATGGCCTGCTTTAAGAATATCTAACGCTGCCCACAATTGCTTTTTGAAGAAAGCTTCGCGTCGACCTTCATAGGCTAAGGTTGTCAGAGCTGAGACAACATTATAGTTACCCATAATTTTGCCAAAATTGGTTTCTAATCCCCATAAAGCTACAATAAAACGCGGTTGCACTTGATAACGCTCTGATATTTTTCCTAACAGTGCTTGATGTTCTTTATATTTTTCACGTGCACGTTCCACTTTCCATTTAGGAATACGTTTGGGTAAATAAGTATCGAGTGTTTCAACCACTTCGGGTTGATTACGATCCGCTTTGACTGCACGTTGATGAAAAGTCACCAAAGCAAAGTTTTCTGAAATAAAGTCTTCACTATAACCTTTAGCGAGCGCTTCTTTTTTCAATTCGGCCACGTATTGCGCAAAACCTGCTTCGCTCAACTCTTTATTATCTGTCGCATGTGCAAATAAAGCTAAGCAAGAAATGAAGGTAAAAATGAAAAGAATGGCTTTTGGGTTATTTGTCATATCGTACCTAGTATTAAATTTTTTATTTACAAAATAATGAGTTAAAAATAAAGAGTTAAAGTAACAAGTTAAAAATGAATACGGAAAAATTACAGTTTAATAGATAACGTTTAATCATTTACTGCTGGGCTTGCTTTTTCATTTGCTCTTTATGGGTTTTTAACAAATCTTCCTGCGGTGGCGGTAATTGCAGATAATAACCAGGAGTCAGTAAGTTCGTTCTCACTTTTTCGATATCAGCCAGGGCTAACTTATCTTTATTCGCCAAGTTTAAAACTGTAACTAATGTCGGCTTTCCAAACATCGACATCAGTGCTTCTGGCACTTCAGAAAAATCATCACGTTTTTTTACAAACAAATAAGTTTGAGCTTTTTTGGGACTTTTATAAACAGCACACAACATAAAAGGAAGCCTAGATTACAAAGATCTTATCTAATGATCTTAATTATAGAAGGTTATAAACGCTAATATAGCACGCTTCAGCGTTTAGTTTAATGATTACATACGAGTGAAGTTTGACTTGGCAAATTCAAGCAATTTATTGCCAAACAAGTTCGCTCGCCAATCGCGTAAAATATCAATATTATCGCGCGTCATTAACGTTGGATCTAATTGATAATGCCACGATAGAAATTGATTAATTTGTTTTTTAGACGCTAAATTTTCAACTTGCTGAGTATGCTCTGAGGCAATAGCATTGATAAAATTTTTCACTTTTTTAAAGGTTTGTTTGTATCCTGGGTATTCATCTAATCGAGTTATTTTCTCAGGATATTGGTCAACAGCAACTTGCTCAGCTTGCTTTAAAACCATCAGCATGTTCTTGCCTTTGTGACGAATATCTAACACATCAACCCCTTCAATAGACGACATTGCGCCAACGCTTTTCGGGGAATATTGCGCCAAACCGATCAAGGTATGATCTTTAGCAATAAAACCTATCGGCATATCGCGCTTTTGTGCTTGTTGGAATCTCCACACCGTCAAATATTTTAAATTATTAAGTTGTTTGGGGTTTAATCGCCAACTCATTTTTACCGAGCGGTATAAAACATTTTCATCTATTGGCGAGAATTTTTTCTCTATCATCAACTGTGTTTCTTGAACTGCCGCTTCGTACCACGATGTTTGTGCTAATTCTTTATCCAGCATCGGGAAAAGTTTAAACAGGTATTCAACATCAGCACTTGCATATTCAATTTGACTAGCGCTTAACGGTCTTTTTGTCCAATCAGTTCGAGAATCAGACTTATCCAATTCGATGTCTAAAAAGTGCTTTACTGTTGGTGCATAGCCTAACGATAAACCATGCCCTAAAAACGACATCATGATTTGGCTATCAATCAGGTTAACTGGGCGACAATTCGCTTGAGTTAAAAACACCTCTAAATCTTCTGAACAAGCATGCAAAACTTTTTTAATAGCAGGATTTTCAATAAGTTGCCAAAACGGAGATAGATCGCTGATCGTGATAGGATCAATCAAAGCAACGGTATTTCCATCACAAACTTGTAACAATCCTAACTTAGGATAAAGCGTGCGAGTTCTTACAAACTCAGTATCTACCGCTAATATTTTTGCTTGGTTAAGCTGTTGGCATAAAACGTTTAAACTTTGGTCATCGTCAATATATTGATGTTCCACAAATGATCCTTGTCGTGTTACTCGTATCAAACTGCTATAAAGTGACTTTATTCTTAACTACTTTTTTAACTAATCTTCTTAATTATTTTTCTTAACTATTTTCTTAACTAAACACTGCTGAGCGTGGCGATATATCAAGTGCTTTCGATTTCTCACTTGCTCATGCACTGTTT
>DAINNQ010000070.1:0-9894 GCA_036735825.1 Alteromonadaceae bacterium
TGCTTTTTGCGGCAATGCTCTTGAGTTACAAGCTCAAAATGGTCGGATATTGGCACTATCCACTACCGCTTATAAAGCGTTAGAACAAGAGCAAATTGCGAAATTAGAACAAAGTGTGCAACTAGTTCCGCTCGATGTATCCGCCATCGAACTTGCTGGCGGCTCTGTTCGGTGTATGCTCGCAGGCATTCATTTATCGAAACGATAAATGCTGTGTAAATTTAGGCCTTTAAACATAAGAAAAAAAGACATAAACACAAAAGAAAATAACCATAAGGACAGTAAATGATTAATGAAATAGTGACCTCAATTAACAATGTGTTGTGGGGACAAGGTCAAATTCTGATTTATTTACTGCTTTTTGCTGGCTTTTGGTTTTCATTCAAACTGAAATTTATTCAACTTTTGCAATTTCGTTACATGTTTACCGTAATGAAAGGCAGTACCCAATCTGATAAATCTGGGATCAGTTCCTTCCAAGCATTATGCACTGGGCTTTCAGCGCGCGTTGGCACTGGTAATTTAGCGGGTGTCGCTATGGCAATTTCACTCGGCGGTAGTGGCGCAGTATTTTGGATGTGGGTTATTGCCTTGCTCGGCATGGCTACGGGCTTTGCCGAAAGTGTGCTTGGACAGTTATATAAAGTTAGAGATGATCATAAAGAATTTCGAGGTGGCCCTGCTTATTACATTCGTGCAGGATTAAACAAACCTTGGCTTGCGATCACTTTTGCCTTATGTTTATTTCTTGGTTACGGTCTGACGTTTAGTGCCATGCAAGCTAATACCATAGCTGAAGCGCTCAATAACACCTTTACCATACCACGAGAATATTCTGGCGCTGTCATCGTGCTGCTTGCTGCCAGTATTGTTATTGGTGGAATGCGCAGTATTGCTCGCTTTGCTGAGCTGATAGTGCCATTTATGGGTTTAGCCTTTGTTGCCACTGCCGTTATTATCACCCTGATCAATATTTCTGCCCTGCCAAGCATGTTCATGGATATATTTTCATCTGCATTTGGCTTAACTGAAGCAGGTGCAGGAGCACTTGGCGCAGCAATTAAAAACGGCATTCAGCGAGGATTATATTCTAACGAAGCTGGCGCTGGTAGCGTGCCTCATGCTGCAGCTGGTGCATCACCTGTACCAAATCATCCTGTCGCTCAAGGTTACGTTCAAATGCTAGGTGTGTTCTTAGACACCATGGTTTTATGTAGCTGCACAGCCGTGGTTATTCTTTTATCTGACATCAATATTAGTGGTGAAATGGAAGGCATAAGCATGACTCAAAATGCCATGAGTGCTCATTTTGGCTCAGGCGGTAACTACTTTGTTGCAGCGGCTATTACGCTTTTCGCATTCACCTCAGTTGTTGCTAATTACGCATACGCTGAAAGTAATCTGCATTTATTTAAACTCGATAATAAAACGGGACGAATTTTATACACCAGCATCTATTTATCTATGGTGTTTTGGGGAGCAAATGCCACATTAAAAGAAGTGTGGGGCTTAGCCGATATGGCATTAGGGTTAATGACACTAGTTAATATTTACGCCATTGTATTACTCACGCCCACAATTGTTAATTTAACTCAAGATTATTTAACCCAACTCAAAGCAAACGGTAAGCCCGAATTTTCGTTAAAAGATGTCCAAATTCAAGGAAAAACTGAACCTGGGGTTTGGTAACAAGAATTAAAGATAATAGTTTTCGTTAAAATACCATTAATGAAAACTTATCGTCCTAGTCGTTTCGATATATTCACATCATTAAATGTCCTCTGCCTCTGAATCTTTACAGAGGCAGAATTGAAAGACCATTTCCCTTAATTACAACAATAGCCTTTCGAATTTCTCAACATGACTTTGCTTTAAAATGAGCTTGGCTCTATTTTTGCTTTGATAAGCGTTTCCTGCGTACCATGACAAAGCCGAAAAGTATCATGAGATAGCCTATAGAACCACCCGATGACTTTGACGCATTATTCGAAGTATTAGTGCTTACAGAAGCTGAACGGCTCGCATCTAATGGAAAAGCATCAGCAGAATCTGCAACACTATCACCGTCATCATCGTTATCTGCATTATTACCTATGCCGTCATTATCAGTATCGACCGACTCACTTGAATCTAATGGAAATACATCTTGAGCATCTTCTACTCCGTCATTATCGTCATCTGTATCTTCGTTATTCCCTATGCCGTCGTTGTCTGTATCAAGGTATTCATTTTGATCTAATGGGAAAGCATCTTGATCATCTGCAACACCATCACCGTCATCATCGTTATCGGCATTATTCCCTATGCCGTCATTATCCGTATCGAGGTATTCATAAGGATCTAATGGAAAAGCATCTTGAGCATCTTCAACACCATCATTGTCATCATCACTATCCGTATTATTTCCTATGCCGTCATTATCTGTATCTAGGTATTCATAAGGGTCTAATGGGAAAGCATCTAGAGTATCTTCTATACCATCATTGTCATCGTCAGTATCTGCATTATTACCCATACCATCAAGATCGCTATCAAGCCACTCATTTTCATCTAATGGAAAGGCATCTTGAGCATCTTCAACACCGTCATTATCGTCATCTAAATCAGCATTATTTCCAATGCCGTCATTATCGGTATCATAAGCTTCTGATGGGTCATCTGGAAAAACGTCAAGATGATCTGCTACTCCGTCACCATCTCTATCGTCCTCAAAATAACGAATAAAACGACCTTGATTGAACTCTTCTAAATTTGTTAACCCATCTTGATCAATATCACCGTTTGCGTCATTAGCATCCAAATGATTCAAACCATTTAATATTTCGATGTCATCTGGAATACCGTCGTTATCACGATCATAATCTTCTAAATCATTTATGCCATCGTCATCATTATCTAATGCGATTAACTCTTCTTGCGTCCCACCTAGTAAATAAGCATTGGGTTGAATTAATGTAAAAAAATCACTTCCGTCGTCAAACTGAATTTTTATCGATGCTAGGCTTGGCTCATCAAAAGTTGGCAATATCATTCTATAGCTAGCACTATAAGGCCAGTTTTCTGTGTTCGATTGTAATAATGAAGAACCTAACTGCTGCCATTGACCAGAGGTATTAATCCATGCGGTCAGGTTATCTTTAGAAACTCCCATTTGCTTGATCTCCAGCAAGATATCGATAACATCGACTGTCTCTGCATTTTCATTTACCGCTGAAGATTGGTTTATTTGGTAAACCCTAGTTGTATTTCTAGGTCCAGTAACAAAACTAGATAACTGCTTTCTACCATACAAATAGTTAATAAAAAAATGTTCAATACGTTTATTAGAACATTGTGAATCATCTGGCACATTACCAGACCAATAGGCTGCTTGTATGGACTTAACTATCAAGTCGTCGCATATCAACAGCCACTCTTTTGTGTAATTACTGCCAATTCGAGAGTTATTAGCACCAAATAGCCAACCTTCTATAGAAATATACTCATTCTGCCAATAAGGAAGAGCATTAGAAAAAATGGCCTCTCCAGCCAAGCGATAATTTGGTAATTCAACTTTTTCTCTCGAAGGCAATACCCCAAATTTATGGTTATACAAACTGTACGAACCTTCATGCTCAAATTTAATTATGCTAGATTCATATCCATTATTAAAATCGCCAACTAGCAACTCATAATAACCAAAACGTTCGTTAGAAAACTCATTACCATGTAAGGTTATAGTAAACTCACCACTAATAATATCTGCTTGGTCTGAATTCATCCAAGATGAAGGCCCTTCGAGAAGATGAGCATATCGAGCCCAACCTTTTGGCCACCTATACTGTCCCCATTCCAAAGTATTTCTTAAACGCCAGTTGAATTTTTCGTCGGAGTAAGTATTAACAGGAACATTAAACTCCACTTTTTTCTCTGTCGTACCATTTAATGAAAAACTAATATCACTTGAGATTTCAGTTTTAGATTCAGTATGAATATAAACATGATAACTTTCACTAGAAGTGTTTTTATCTCCCGCCATAAAGGAGAAGTTAAATTCTAACCCATGAGGCAAATCAGAAATATATACAGGATAACGACTAAAATATCCGCTATCTTGCCATGCCCAAAAATGAAATTGTCTATCTAGGTTTTCTGGATAAGCAACTTCAACATACGTTCCACCACCATATAGATTATCAACAGACTTTAAATTACCTACATGGTCAGTAAATTCTTCAACTTTTATTTTATGTAACGCATCCGCTTTAGTAATAGAAACAACAGTATCTTGTTTAACATCAGCTAATTCTTTAACGACAACTGCAAAACTGTCACCATAATTAGTAAAACTTGAGAAGAAATAGTTGCCTGGCAATACATATTCGCTGCCGCTTTGTTGATAGTTTATTGTCCAGCTTTTTCCATTGTCTTTATTATGGATCCAGACACTGTCACTATATTGATCAAGATTCCAATCAAACTTAATTGCATCAAAAATTAAGATAGGTATAGCCGATGTAAAACTAGCATTTGTAATAACTAAATCTGCTCGATGTAATAAAGCATCAGGATGATTTACAGCATTGGTATCAATGGTTACTTTTAAGTTAATAGTTTGAGTTTGATTTGCCGAGATTGTTAATTCATCACCTTCTAGCACTTCATAGCTGATACCAGCAACTTCATTCGCAAAACTTAAATTAATGGTTATCTCCGCAGCTGAAATATTGCTTAGCTCAACGCTTGTTTCAAGGATCACTTCGCTGGCACTTCGGTCAAGTCGTTCAAATAATAAATAACTTTTGCTAGATAAAATTTGAGCTTGAGCTGCTTTAAATGCATTTAATCGACCAGAGCCTGCCTCGAAAAATTCATAACCTATGTCATCAGTGTTTGTAGTGAGTAAGGCTTTGATTTGCTGCCCTTCAAGTTGTGGGTATTTTTGCTTTACTAACGCTGCGGCTCCGGCTACATGTGGCGCTGCCATTGATGTACCAGATAACGAAACTAAACCTTCTCCAATAGCCAATGAATAAATGTCAGAACCCGGGGCTGAAATTTCAGGTTTTTGGTAGCTTTCTGTTAATAATGGACCGCGTGAGCTAAATGATGAAACCATATCCTCTTTTGTAGTTGATGCAACCGTAAGAGCATGTTCGGCATTACCAGGGGATGTAATAGTAAATTGCCCTTCACCTTCATTACCTGCAGAAATCACAACTAATGTGCCATTTTGTGACAATTCATCAACAGCAACAGTTAATGGGTCATCAAGCGAGAAACCACCACCAATACTTATATTGACGACATCTACACCGTCATCAGTTAAAGGATCACCATCTGGATCAACGGCTTTTTCTAGCGCGGCGATAATGCCATCAGTTGGACAAGAATAATCACATACTTTATATGCAACAAAGGAAACATCAGGAGCCACACCTTTAATTGAGCCATTTGCACCAATTATGCCAGCAACATGGGTACCATGACCTTGATCATCCATAGGATCATTATCATCGTTTATAAAGTCGTAGCCGTCGTATACTCGGCAACCTTCACCAAAGCATCCACCTAATGCATCACGCGTATAATCAACACCTGTATCAATTACCGCAACTTTAATGCCTTTACCTGTGATATTAGTTTCATTAGCATCTTGTTGTTGCCAAACTTGATCCGCACCGATTAAATTTACGCTAATATCAAGATGTGGTTTTCTATCTTCAACAACATGTACTTTTTTAATCCCTGGTATTCTTGTCAATAAAGGCAACTGTTGCCGTGGTATTGTCAGGGCAAGACCATTATATAAATAGCTAAACTGCCGAGAGATGCTTTTATCAAGACCAAGCGGTTTAAGTGAACTAATAACGCTTTGATGATCTTTCACAATTGCTTGTCGTTGAAGGTCTACGGCCTTGGAATAATAAGAGTTCTTTGCATTTTTCACTAATTCTTGACGTGCTGATTGCTTGGCAGGTAAAAATCGAATTAATGGTGACTTTTCTAATTGTAAAATAACGTTTAACTGACCATCATCTTTCGTATTGTGATTATCTTTATTTTTTATCCCTAAATTAAGGCCATCTAGTTGTGATGAAGATGATGATGATTTTTCAGCGCTGAACATCATTTGACCATCTGGCAAAATGACCCGATTAGACTTCGAAGCGTTTTTGAAAGTTTGCTGATTGGCAGATTCAAACTCAAATGCTGCACTAGTTAATACTGTAATTGAGGTTATTATGATTGACGTAAATAATGCGACTTTTCTTATCACTTGCTAATCCTTTAGTTCCGTAAGCCCATCATTTAAAAGACTTTTTACATGCTGACTTTAAATATTTAAAATTTTACAAAATATTAACATTATCATGCGATTTATCCTAATAAATGATAAAAAATATTGTTGTCAACACATAAACACCTTAACAAAAAGCATCAATTGATAAGGATAACACTCTCATATCCTTATCTGTTTACCAATTATTCTACCAGCAACATAGCCATTCATTCCCTTTTAACCATGAGAAGTCAATTAATCCGAATACCCCTTAATCTCTTGTGTGGTGATTTTTTTGCACGCCGAAGACAATAAACAAATATCATAATTTTCTGGGGTCGAACTCATCGTCAGCCAAGCATCTTTTGAAATATGCTTAGCTTCAATACCATTAACTTGACTGATTACATCACCAACATTTATCCCCGCCTTAAAAGCCGGTAGGTTTGGCATAACAAACCGCACGATGAAATTACCTGACAATAGTTTTCTTACCTCTAGCCCCATCAAATTGTAGCGCGATTGAAATTGATGATCTTCGTAAGGCCTTAAATAAAGCATATCCGTTTGATAATCTATGGTGGTGATAAATTGATTTAACGCGGCATTGCCAATCACCCAATAGTCATCTTCATCATCCGATTTGATGATATTGGTTTTAATATTGTTTAATGTGATTTCACCTAATTGAATACTCGGTAACGTCACTCGTTGATGTTCAGCTTTACCACTTAAACCAAAGT
Organism: Alteromonadaceae bacterium; assembly: GCA_036735825.1. Taxonomy (GTDB): domain Bacteria; phylum Pseudomonadota; class Gammaproteobacteria; order Enterobacterales; family Alteromonadaceae; genus DAINNQ01. The sequence continues at coordinate 7,006 of DAINNQ010000070.1, forward strand.
CAGCCGCGGTGACTTGCGCCGTAGGTAAAGAAACATGGTTTTCTTCAGGATAAGCTGAACTGAGTTTAAAATAATGTCGGCTGCCAGTATCAATAATAAATTCGTGTTCAATATTATGTTCAGCGTTAAATCGAATATGGCCGTTTATGCTAATTTTGCTCATAAAAGTATCAAATGGTAGCGCTTGTGAATTTTTTGTCGCTTTATGAGCTTGGTTGGCAACGGTTACTTGATTGGCTTTTTTATCGAATGTCCAAACAAAATGGCGTAATAAATCATGGCCGATAACGCCGTCATAAATAAGTTCTTGTGCGTCAATAAAATAAGGAGTTTTACTTACTTGAAGATAGGCGCCTTGAAAGTTATTCACTTGCATCTCACCAAATTTAAGTGAAGTCATTGTTGTTTGATGACCCAGTGAGGCTTGTTCGTCTCCCCAACCCGTTAAGTTTAATTCATAGCCTTGCGGTAACTTTAATGATTTAACTTTTGGTGTGTCGAATAAATAGGTAAAAGATGCGCCAGTATCCACCATAAACTTAAAGCCGTCGATGCCATTCACACTGCCATAGATAAATACTTTTTCACCAATATAATCAGTTTTTATCGGCATTTCATGGGATTTTGATTGCCATATGGGCTTAACGTCATCGTTTGCATTTCTTAGCTTTAATATGTTGATGACATAACACGCAGTCAAAAACTGCATGCTCAAACCGATGATAATCACTCGAACGAAAACTACCATAAACACTCTCTTTGTTTTGTATTTAACTATGCCACTTCAAGAAGAGTATTTTCTGTTAAAGAATGTGAAATGAATGTGAAGTGAGAATGCTGATAATTACAACTATTTGATTTACAGCTAAATAATTTTACAACCAGCAGCTAAACGAAAGTTACAGAAATACGCGTTCCTTGATTGCTATCAACACTAAATTGCCATTTTTGATGTTCACACAAACGTTTAACTATAGATAAACCAAATCCGTAACCTGTGCTTTGACTGCCTTTAACAGCAGGCTCTGTAATTTGATCAGAAATATCTTCGGCAATGCCTGGCCCTGTATCTTCAATGGTTAACGTTTTTTCAGTAAAACTGATGCTCACAAAACCTTGTTCTGTATATTGAAAAGCATTACTTAGTAGGTTGTCTAACAACACTTTTACCATGCCTTTTTGCGTGATTAATTCAACGGCACAATTATCATTGACTTCAACCTCAACTGATTTCCCGTTAAGTAAGTAACTATGATCAATAATCGATTGTTCAATAAGAGGTAATAATTCGACCGAGTATGATTGAGCAAACGCATGTTCTTCTCTGGCTAAATGCAAAAGCGTGGTCACAGTTTGTTCCATTTGCATTGCAGCTGCTTCGATACGACTCATAATTTTTGCAGTTTCATTTTTCGCTTCATTATGTGCATCGTCAGCCTGCTCTAACGAGTTTATTTGCTGCTTTTGCTGATGAAAAACCTCAACTGCATTTTTAATAATGGCAACAGGTGTTCGCAATTCATGGCTAACATCTCGGGTAAAACAGCGCTCTCGCTCGAGTGCTTTACTGATTTGTTGCATTGAATGTTCTAGTGTCCGCGCTAAAATGCCAATTTCATTACGAGGAAATTTATCGGCAAAGGTATGAGGAATATTTTCTGGTGCTACGCCATCCACTAAATTTGCCAATTCTTTTAATGGTTTAGCGGTTTTACGCCCTAATAGCCATGCAATGATAAAAGCAATAACGGTCAAACTCAGGGCACTGATCAATAATAGTTTCACCACTCCTTCTCTCACGGGACGCACCAAAAGCATATCGCTTACTTGGGCAAGTAAATAAATATTTTGAAAGTTTGGTAAAGGATAAAGATGATAATGTCGCCCTTGTTCACCATAAAACTCTTTGCGTTGCGGTTCATTGAGCGATTGTGATCGCATGTCTGCTGGCAGTGTGTCTTTAGAAAAATGCAACGTATAATGACTATCTCTCATGTCGGGCCACTGCTGGTTTTGCTGATATTGCTCAATGATATAATCCGCTTCTTTTGCAATATCCCGTTCAATGAAGGTATCTTCTAAATTGTATAATAACAAAAAGGCTAACACGCCATATATGGCTGAAAGTACTAAGGTAAATATGCAAAATTGCGCCATGATACGACGGCTTAAACTGTGAAATTTGACGGCATTATTGGTCATTTTTTATATCCAAAACAAAGCCAACGCCATGTACTGTTTTCAGTAATGGATAGCTAAACGGTTTATCTAACACATTACGTAATTGATAAATATGAGAGCGTACGGCGTCGGATTCTGTTGGCTCGTCACCCCAAATTTTTTGCAGCAGTTGTGAGCGAGTAACCACTTGCGGATAAGCTTCTGCCAACAGCGTGAGTATTTTTAAGCCCATGGCATGTAATTCAAGTACCTGACCTTTACGAGAAACTCGCTTACTTTTTCTATCAAGGGTAAGCGGTCCTAAGGTCAAGGTATGATTAGTTTGCAATAAATGCCGACGCGAAAGCGCAAAACAACGCACTTCAAGTTCTTGTAATTGAAACGGTTTAGTTAAGTAATCATCGGCACCTACGCCAAAACCTGCGAGTTTATCTTCAATGCTATCGCGCGCGGTCAGCATTAAAACAGGTATGTGGCGTTCAGACTTTTCTCTTAACTGTTGGCAAATGGTTAAACCATCCATCGCAGGCAGGTTTAAATCAAGAATAATGAGATCGTAATGATGATTTAATGCCAATTCCAAACCTTGTTTGCCATTGCTTGCAAAATCAAACACATGCCCTTTTGCTTCCATATAATCAGCAATGTTTTGCGCAATACTTGTTTGGTCTTCAACCAAGAGTACATTTAGCGATGTGGTTTGTGTTG